>JAJYNB010000312.1 GCA_021786555.1 Bacillota bacterium
CCTGGCAGGGTTGACATTCTCCAGCCGCAGGAGGTAAGTTTTGCTTGCCGGGCTGCCGCTTTTCAGTATAATTTTCGGTGTGGGGGAAAGGGAGCGGAGCAGCAGGCTTTCTGACTGGTCTTTTTCCCGTATAAGCGCCTTAACGAACCCGCCCTGGATCTGCACTGAGGTGCCGTTCCAATCGTAGGAGGAAGTAGAGGTATAGGGGTCGAAGGATAAGGGCAGACCGCGGAAATTTTCGGCAATCCTGAAATCATTGTAACCCTGGTACAGGAAAACCGCTGAGACCAGCAGGGTGACGGCCAGCAGAATGACTGGTGTGCCGGTTTTAAATCTCATACTCCAACCTCTCCAATAAGGTAATGCAGGGAGGCCTACACTGGGTTATTCGCAGAGTATCCCCCTGCAAGCGAGCCAAATGTAGAGAATCTATCCTAGACTGCCATTTTATGGAGAATTTTATGCGTGAAAATTGATTTCCAAGTATCTGCCACCCTGCGGCAGTAGTAAAGGACGACATTATGATTTTAAGCCCGGAGGACGTCCTCCGGGCTTAAAACATTTATCCGTTATTTTCAATGAACATATCGATCAGTTTTTGAAGATACTGAGGGCGGTATAGCTTTTTTTTGTAAATGCAGCATAGATCCAAATTTATTTGGATATCATCCAGCTCAAGTATTTTTATGTTAGAGTTTTCATTTAGTGCCCAGACAGGAATGTAAGCTTCTGGAAGAACTGATATGCCAACTCCTGATTCTACCAGCTTAAGGGCAGATTCCTGTGTATCGGTACTGTAAATATTGTTACTTTTAATGGAATCTCCTAGTAATGCCCGAACTTCCTCTCCCAGAATACCTTGGCGATTTAAGATTATTCGCTCATGCCTGAGATGACTGAGTGAAATCTTAGCTTGTTTCGCAAGGGGATTGTCTTGTGATGCAATCACAATTGACCTGCCGCTTGTTAATATTTTATATTGAATACCTGCTGATTCCATAGTTAACTTGACCCTATTGTTTGCGGCGACTAAAGCTATATCAAGGGTATCGTTAAGCAGCTTATCAATAAGTCCTAAAGTACCGTCTTCTAAAATCTCAATTCCTATACCGGGGTAAACCTTTCCGAATTCCTTCAGTATTTCAGGTACAATGGCGAGTCTTGAAACCGGAATAACGCCGAGTCTGACAAATCCAACTGAAGGATTTTTTATTTCGGAAATATTGTTTTCGAGATCGTTGATTGAGGCGAGGATTTCCTGGACTAATGGCAGAAT
Source organism: Bacillota bacterium (assembly GCA_021786555.1). Lineage (GTDB taxonomy): Bacteria > Bacillota > Desulfitobacteriia > Desulfitobacteriales > JAJXUE01 > JAJZPO01. Next base: position 1,277 of record JAJYNB010000312.1, read on the forward strand.
CTGTCTGCCTTCGGAAGTCAAGCTTATTTTTCTTCCTTGTCTTTCAAATAAGGCTATGCCTATCTCTTTCTGTAATTCATGCAACTGCTGGCTTATTGTCGGTTCGCTGATATAGAGATGATTTGCTGCTCCCCGAATTGTACCGTATTTAACTACACTGGCAAAATATCGAAGCTGTCTAATTTCCATAGCATTACACCGCTTGATTGATAGTGACGGCCTATCAATCTTGTTCAATTGATTATATTTTCCCTAGATGAGATATAGTATACTCCGTTTATAGAATATTGTGAATAGTTTGAAAGAAAGAGTGATATGTGTGATGGATAAGAAAAGTATTTTGCATGGTATTCGGGTCCTTGATGCCAGCACTGTAATGGCCGGGCCTCTTATGTCAAATTTGTTAGGGGATTTTGGCGCGGAGGTAATTAGAATAGAGCAGCCCGGAACTGGTGATATTATGCGGCACTCTGAAGGTTCAAGCTGGAAAGTGAGCAACCGTAATAAAAAGTGTATCACATTGGATTTTCACAAACCTGAGGCGAGAGAACTCTTTTACGGATTAGTGGAAAAATCTGATATCGTTATACTTAATTTTAGACCGCAAGCCCTGGGAAAATGGAAGATTGATTATGAAGATTTGGTTAAAGTCAAAGAAAATATTATCCTCATGCACTTTACGGCTTTCGGAAGAACCGGCCCGTACTGCCAAAGACCTGGGTTCGCCAGAGTGGCGGAAGGTTTCTCGGGATTAATGCATATTACAGGATTTCCTGACCGGAAACCTGTTCCCAGCGGTTATCCGATAATGGATGCCTTTGGTGGAGTTTATGGGGCATTCTCTTTAATGCTTGCCTTGTATCATCTTAAAGAAACCGGCGAAGGACAACTTATTGATTTGTCATTATATGACCCCATATTGAGAACTATGGAAGATTATATTGTTGATTTTGATCTGCACAAGCTTATTAAAGAAAGAATTGGTACCCATAATCCATACGTTGCCCCCAATGACCTTTATGAGACTTTGGACAAGCGGTGGCTTATACTTCCTGCGAGTAACGAAAACATTTACAAACGTTTACTTAAGGCAGTGGGCCTTGAAGAACTACTTATCGATCCAAGATTCCTTACTAACAGCGATAGAGTGCGCCATCGTACTGAACTCGATGAATACTTGATTAAATTCTTTGCCGGTCATAAGTTTGCTGAATTGAAGAAATTATTGGAAGAGAATGATGTGGCTTATGGATGGGTTAACTCTGTGCAGGAGCTTGTCAATGACCCGCATGTCCAGGCCAGGGAAGATTTAATTTCGGTTTTCGATCCTGAGCTGAAAGTAAATATAAAGATGCAGAGCGTTGTTCCCAGAATGTCCAAAACACCTGGAGAAGTAAAATGGGTGGGTCCGGCACTGGGAGCTCACAACCGGGAAATCTATCAAAATATTTTAGGCCTTTCGGAGGCTGAACTAAGCGAATTAATGCAAAAGGGGATAATTTGAGAAATGGTAACCCAATAATCCGAATGCTGAGAGCCGATATTCATTGAAGACATAAAAGTGGAAAACATGAGGGGAGGTCAGTTGCGTATGTCTCGACTTGGCAGGTTAGTCATTGCCTTATTATTTATTTTGGGGGTTATCAACTTTACTGACAAAGCAGTTATTGGGTTCGCGGCCGTTCCAATTATGAAGGAATTCCATATTTCACCGGCACAATGGGGACTGGTGGGAAGTGGGTTCTATTGGCTCTTTTCTATATCGGCAATTGTTGTAGGTGCACTCTCGGACCGGGTGGGTACCAAAAAGGTTCTGGCAGGGTTAAGTATAGTATGGGCCGCAGTCCAGTTTGCGACCTTGTTTTCCTTTAGCCTGCCGTTTCTGGTTATTACAAGAGTTGTGCTTGGGGCCGGGGAAGGTCCCTCATACGGCGTTTCATTGCATGCGGCAGCAAAATGGTTACCGCCCGAGCAGCGCGGACTTGGCTATGCAATTATGACAATTGGTGGGGCAGTCGGTCCAGCCTTGCTGGCGCCGGTTCTGATCGCAATGATCGCAAAGTTAGGGTGGCGTTGGGCTTTTGCCTCACTAGGCGTTTTGGGATTGGTTTGGCTCCTAATTTGGCTTGTTTTCGCAAAGGAAAGTCCGGAACAGCCAAAAATGAATGCCCCAGAAACGCCAACTTCTCACAGCCGCACTGCGTGGCCTGCTGTACTGCCATTTATCCTTTCCCGGAATTTCATCTTTTCTATTTTTGCCGGATTTGCGGGCTACTGGGGCGTGACGATGTTAGTTCTCTGGACTCCGCCGTACCTCGTCAATGTCCGGCATCTGCAAATGGCCCAATTAGGGCTTGTAGCGGGATTACCTTGGCTCACTACCGGTATTGCCCAACTTCTTTTCAGCGGGATATCCGATCATCTCTATCGAAAAACCAAAAATACCAGATTGGCAAGAGTACACCTGCTTGGACCACTGCTTTTGTTATCGGGCATATCTTTCTATTTGGCAACAATTATGCCGTCGACAGGATTGGCGATTATATTTCTTAGTTTGGGTCCTGCACTCTCTTCAGCAGGGTTCGGCATCGGCAGCGCTCTCGTAGCAGAATTGATCACGCCGGAACACCGCGGTTTGATTCAGGGAATTCTGGTGGGCTTGTCCACGACTGCGGGCCTAATTGGCCCAATCGTAACAGGAATGCTGATTGGACAAGGAGGCGCTCAAAACGTGATTGTTGGATATAACCACGCCTTTTGGTTAGCTGCTGTAGTAACTCTGGTTTTGGGCATACTGTTTTGGCTTGGCGTCAGGCCGCCACAGCTTGTGCCGGGTTCAAGCATGCCGGACAAGGTTGGCTAATTGCATGCCTGCTAGAGAAGTGGCTTAAATCTTAAGGGAGGGGAGGGTTTTGCAGTGGGTGCATCAATCAACGATTATAGTGACATACAAGAAGGAATGAGGTTTTTGACTCCAGAAAATGAATTGCCTATAGGCTCGGTGGGGAAAGGGGTTCTGGGAGCAAGAGGCGGGCTGTTGGTACTGCACCTCAAAGGAACTTCTTACGAAAGGGGATTTCAACACGGCTCCCTTCTGGCTGATCAAATCTTTGCAAGCTTCAGCAAAGAGATGACAAAATACTCCTTGCTTTATGGTCAAGGTAATGTAGAAGCAGGTATGAAACTGCTGCGGGATTCTACCCAATTGATGAAGCCATATGTCACTCCCGCCTTAAGAAAAGAAATTCAGGGTATAGCTGACGGGGCCGCTTCAAAAGACAAAGACATCACATTTGACGATATTCTGCTGATGAATTGCGTCAGCAATGTTTTGCTTTTCCCCCATGGCCTGGCTGATCCTGCTGCTGCAACAATGCATGAGCCATTTTCCGATAATTGCAGCGCATTTGCTGCCTGGGGCAATGCCACGGCTGATGGCAAGCTTATTTATGGTAAAAATACCGACCTCGGTGTTATGACGATGCCGGACTTCCCCGTTGTCATTATTAACGAGCCCCAAACCGGCTATGCCTCTATATGCCCTTCCTTCCCAGGTGCGGTTACCGTGGCCTCTGGCATGAATGAGGCCGGTCTAGCGGTGGGATCTAATTTTTCCGGATCGAAGAACGCGACTATGCGCGGCACCCCGGCGTTCTTCCTGGTGCGGGTGATACTTGACAATGCAGCTTCTATTGATGATGCTATAACAATATTAAGCACCTTTCCCCGCCAGCGAGGCATGAACTTCATTGTCGCCGATGGAAAAGCCAAAGACGCAGTTGTTGTTGAGGTAAGCGGGACTGAGTTGGCAGTCCGGCACGGACAAGAAGACACCATTTGTGCAACCAACCACTTTAACTGCTATCCCGGTTGGCAGGGGTATAGCGGACACAACATGGTACCGGGCCAGGCCGCCGCGTACAAGCTAAACGATATAAGCACGATTGAAAAATGGCAAGAAAGTGTAAAACAGGCGGATCCCTCATCATTCGCCCGCTATCAACGGCTGAAGGACCTGCTGGAGGGAAACTATGGAGAAATAGATGCAGCCAAGGCAACAAGCATAATGAGTGACCGGTTCGACTTGTTGGCCGGGAGAATCCTGGGATGGGATGAGTATGGCTATGCTGTCTGCGCATTGGGGCACCAAGAAACCATAGCTCGACGTGTCAAATACTACCGGAGCGGCCAGGTTGGACCGATTACCGACCAGCACATAACATGGTCTTCTGAAGTCGGAGACCCGGAAGATCTGCTGGTATGGATCGCCATTGGGAATCGTCCGGCCCAGCGGGGGAAATATATCCTCTTTGATCTGAAAAAAGAGATTCCCTCGGTAAAATACCAATTGGAAAAATACTATCAGCGGTCCACCACGCAAGCCCGGTAGAATTACGGGTCAACGGGAAAAAGGTAATGGGGCATCCTCCGGTAACCAGGTCAGGCGAACTCTGGGTTCCGGTAAAATCACTGGAGGAGGCACTTGGATAATAAGATTTACCATACAACGCCATAATTCGACTGCTTAGGGGTGTTTTTCTACCGTTGGGCGGATTTTTACGGTATGCGAGACAAGGCCAAGGTATACTTTTTTCATAAGCATCAAGAGGAGGAAGCAAGAGTGAAAAGAAGAAAAGTGCTGCGCTATCTTGCTCTGGCGGGGGTTTTAAGCCTGTTGGCATCTTCCCTGCTGAGCGGCTGCGGCCAGCAACCTGCAGCGCAAAAACCAACGGGGAAAACAATTACCGTTGGAATCATCGATTCCTATACAGGGCCGCCTTCGGCCTACACCCAGGATGCCCTGGACGGGTTCCAGCTGGCTATCAACGAGGTAGCCAAACAGGGGGGGCCAACCATCAAATTCATCAAGCGGGACGACGAGTTTAAAGTGGACAAGGCTCAGTCCTGGGCCAAAGAACTGGTTATGCAGCAAAAGGTTGACGTTTTGGCCGGTACCATTAACAGCGGCGGGACTTTGGCTGTATCCCAGTATGCCAAGGAAAATAAGATTCCCTTCTTTGACTGGGGCGGCATGAGCGACAAGATAACAGGCGCCAACGGGCACCGCTATGTATTCAGCATGCTGCCGAATACGGCCATGATTGGTAAAGCTGGGGCAGTGCAGATGTCCAAACTGCCATATACCAAGTACTGGCTGGCAGGCAGCGATTACGAATACGGCCACTCGGTTGTCGCCAATCTGTGGTCGAACCTGCAAAAACTCAAACCAGATGTGCAGAAGGTAGGGGAGACCTGGTGGAAAGTAGGGGAACCTGATTTTACCCCTTACATAGCCTCCATCCGGGCTGCTAAGCCTGATGCGGTAATTGTGGGTACAGGCGGCGCGGATATGGTGCCCTTTATGAAGGCACTGCAAAACACCGGCCTGGCCAAGGATATTCCTGTGTGGATACACACCGCTACAGACGCGGGTACATTGAAGCCGTTGGGTGACAATGCGCCGGTAGGGGTCCTGGGCACTAACGCATACTTCTATTATTACCCCGATACTCCGGCCAACAAGGCGTTTGACCAGGCCTTTTCGGCAGCCTACAACCGCCATCCGACCGCATTTGCCCTTTTCGGCTACATGACAGGCAAGTTCCTGGCGGCGGCAGTGGATAAAGCCGGCACAGACAAGGAAAAAATTATCGACGCCATGGAGGGGATGACGGTTGATTCCCCCATTGGCCCCATGACCATGCGCAAGGAAGACCACTTGATTCAGATGCCTATGTTCTACGGCAAGACTGGTAAAGACGCGTCGGGCAAGGTTGTGGCCACCGATATCAATACCCTGCCGGCTGACCAGGTCATGCCTAATGTTGACGATGTTTTGAAACTGCGGAGCAAGTAGAAGTACAAAGCGTCTCTCTCAGGCGGCACCGCCCGGTGCCGCCTCTTTCGATTCAGCTGCAACAGGAGGGATTAAACATGAATTCAGCCGCGCTGGCCAGCCAATTGCTCATCGGTTTGAGCAGGGGCATGCTTTACTTTGTAGTCGCGGCCGGCCTGACCCTGGTGTTTGGCGTATTACGGGTAATCAACTTTGCCCATGGGTCCCTGTACATGCTGGGGGCCTTTTTTTCCTTTACGTTTGCCACAGTCCTGGCCCAGGGGCAGGCTGGTTTTTGGCTGGCCCTGCTCCTGGCTCCTCTCGCCGTGGCTCTTATCAGTCTGCTGATTGAGCGCGGGCTGCTGCGGTTCATCTACCAGCGGGAGCACCTGATGCAGATGCTTTTGACCTATTCCCTGGTGTTAATTTTCGGGGACCTGGTCAAACTGATTTGGGGCAGCCAGTATCAATCCCTCTCCCTGCCAGGGATTCTCAGCGGATCCTTTACTCTTGGCGGCGTGGCCATACCATGGTATAACCTTTTCCTGTTGGTGATGGGCCCCCTGGTAGCACTCGGCCTCTGGCTGTTTCTGGACCGCACCCGCTTGGGGAAGATTTGCCGCGCTACAGCCACGGACCGGGAGATGGTTGATATCCTCGGGGTGAACAGCACCTGGGTTTTCGCTGCGGTTTTTGCCCTGGGCGGCTGGCTGGCGGGATTGGGCGGCGCTCTCATGGCCCCTGTTGTGAATATTTCCCTGGGAATGGACGCCAATATCATAATTTATGCATTTCTGATTGTGGTGGTGGGCGGCCTTGGCAACATCTGGGGAGCATTGATCAGTTCACTGATCATCGGTGTGGGCGAAGCCATGGGGGCCTTGTTCATGCCGGACTGGGCCATTGTCCTGCCCTACGTGATCACTGGTATTCTGTTGATTTTGCGTCCATCGGGATTGCTGAAATCTGTCTGGTAAAGAAGGGAAAGGTATGTCGACACTTGGGCTGCAAAAATCAAAACCGGGGGCGGAAAGGATGTTTTCTGCCAGCCGGGTTATCCTCTTAGTCCTGTTAATCATTGCCATAGTCCTGCCGCCTTTTCTATCCCCCTATTACCTCTATCTCCTTACCACCATTATGATGACAGCCCTGCTTGCCGCCAGCCTGAATTTTGTACTCGGTTACGGCGGGCTTTTACAGCTCCATCATGCTGTCTTTTTCGGTGTGGGGGCCTACACGGTGGCATTGGTCCTAACCAAGACCAGCTGGCCGTTCTGGACTGCCGTAATTGCCGCTCCCATCGTGGCAGGGTTTTTCGCCCTTTTAATCGGCTGGTTTTGCGTCCGTCTGCGGGGTCTGTATTTTGGTATGCTCACCCTGGCCTTGGGCCAGCTGGTCTGGGCTGTAGTCTACAAATGGCGCAGTCTTACCGGTGGGGACGACGGAATCCACGCCATCCCAGTCCCGGACTACCTGGCTTCGCCTACCTCCGTATACTACGTAAACCTGGCAGTTCTGGTCATCAGCCTGATTATACTTTATGTCATCGTTAAGTCGCCCTTTGGTTTGACCCTGGTGGCTACCCGGGACAACCCGGTGCGCAGCCAGAGCGTAGGGGTCAACATCAGACGGCACCAACTGGCTGCTTTTGTGCTGGCAGGTTTTTTTGCGGGTGTATCCGGCGTGTTGTTTGTGCTGATTGAACAGTCCGTATCGCCCTCTCTGCTTTACTGGAGCAAGTCAGCTGAGATACTGATCATGTGCCTCCTAGGAGGGATGGCCGTCTTTATGGGGCCCACCCTTGGGGCGGCGGTCCTGGTGATTCTGTCTATGGTGGTTGGGACGTACATAGATTACTGGCTCCTGGTCTTAGGGCTGGTCCTGCTCCTGTTGGTGCTCTTTCTGCCTCAGGGAGTACTAGGCTTCCTGCAGGAAAAACTGTCCGGTCGCAAGACTGGGGAAGGGGGGGAGAGGGATGCTGCAAGTTGAGGGACTGGCCAAATCCTTTGGCGGGTTCAAAGCTGTGGCGGAAGCGCGCCTGCACGTGCCCAAGGGCCAGGTGGCTGCCGTCATCGGCCCTAACGGCGCCGGGAAAAGCACGCTCTTTAACCTGATTACAGGGCACCTAAAACCCGATGCGGGCAGGATCGTGTTTAAGGGCAAGGATATTACCGCACTGGCGCCGCATCAGGTTTCACGCCTGGGTGTATCCCGCTCGTTTCAACTGCTCAATGTTTTCCCCCGCCTCACAGTGTTTGAAAACGTCCAGGTGGCGGTGCTGGCCCGCCTCAGACAGTCAGGCAAAATGTTTACCCCGGCCCGCAAGCTGGTGGTGACGGAAACCACTGAAGTCTTAGACAAATTGGGCTTGACCGCTTACGCCGACCGGCTGTGCACCTCCCTCTCTTACGGAGACCAAAAAGTAGTGGAGATAGCCATTTCCTTGGGCAGCAGCCCGGAACTTCTTCTCCTGGATGAGCCCACGGCAGGGATGTCGCCGGAGGAAACCCGGACCATTGTGCAGCTGATCAAGAACCTGTCCGGGTCAGAAGGGCTGACTATCCTGCTGACGGAGCACGACATGGACCTGGTCTTCGATGTAGCCCAGCGAATCATGGTGCTGCATCAGGGCATGACCATTGCCGAGGGGCGGCCGGAAGATGTAAAAAAGGACAAGGCTGTGCAAAACGCATATTTGGGGGAGACAGGCTGATGCTGGAAGTCAAAGATATTCACACCTATTACGGGTTAAGCCACGTTCTTTTCGATGTGTCCTTGAGAATCAAACAGGGTGAGGCGGTATGCCTCTTGGGGCGCAACGGGGTGGGCAAATCAACTACCATCAAGAGCATCGTTGGCCTGACTCCGCCCAGGAGCGGCAAAGTATGGTTTAAGGGCCGGGACATCACGGGCATCCCCACCAGGCGCATGGTATCCCTCGGTATCCGCTATGTACCAGATACGCGGCGCATTTTTCCTGACCTCAGCGTCAAGGAAAATATGGAGGTTGCAGCCTCCGGCCTCAAACATCCGGGCGAGTGGACCATTGACAAGGTGTTTGAGCTGTTTCCGGTTTTGAAAAAATATGCCGGCAGAAGAGGGGGCTACCTGAGCGGCGGGGAACAGCAGATGCTGGCCATAGGCAGGGCTCTTTTGGGCAATCCTGAGCTGTTAATCCTGGATGAACCTACGGAAGGGCTGGCGCCCCTGGTGGTATATGAACTGGAGGAACAAATTCTCAAACTAAAGCAGATGGGAATGTCAATCCTGCTGGCGGAACAGAATCTCAAGTCTGCCCTTAAACTGTCGGACCGCGTCTACGTCCTGGAAAAGGGGCAGGTCCGCTATGAGGGCACGGTGGAAGATTTCAAGCAGAATGAGGAAGTCAGGAGCAAGTACCTGCTGGTATGATAAAACACCCCCAGCATCAATATTTTGGTGCTGGGGGTGCTTGCTTGTAAGGTATCAGAATTCAGGAGTCAGGAGTCAGAATACTTGGAGACGGTGAACCGTTGTCTCATTGTCCTGACTCCGGAGTAGTTCGGTTACAATTCAGACTTACATGCCGCTAGCCGTCCCCAGCTGACTCAACCCCAGAACCTAAGTTTTTGGTTCTGGGGTTGTTTTTAGCTAGGACGCGGGGACGGTTCTGGTGTCCTAGCGAACATCCTTTGGAGCGGTTTTCAACCCGTTTCTTGGTGATGAGTTTTCTTATCAAAGCAGCCTCGTTACTCATCCAAAGTAGAGACTATCCTCTCCCTGACCATTTCTGCCAGGTCAGCTCCTGGCTGCAGCTCCCAGGGATAGATGGGTTCCGAGATATGGACTTTCACAACCGCGGGGCGAATCTTAAACCCTTTGTTGGCTTCAAGAATTTTGTAGGTGCCCGAAATGCTTACGGGAACTACGGGCACCTTGGCTTTGTCTGCTATGCTCAGGCTGCCTCGCTTAAACGGCGCTACAGGGCCGCCTTTGGAACGGGTCCCTTCCGGGAAGATTACCAGGGAATGGCCGCCCTTTAATATGTCTATGGCCTCGCGCATGGTCAACAGGGATTTGCGCAGGTTTTCCCGGTCCAAAAACAGGCTGTGCATTTTTTTCATCCAGGTGCTTACTATGGGAATTCTGGCCAGCTCTATCTTGGCTATAAAGCCCTTATCCCCGGGGACGAAGCCCAGGAGCAGCGGGATGTCAAAATAGCTCTGGTGGTTGCTGACATACAGTACAGCCCGGTCCCGGGGCACCAGGTCCGCCCCCTCGAGCTGAACCTTGCTGCCTGAGACAAGGACCAGGGCTTTGCCCCAATTGCGGGCTGTGCCGGTGATTCTGGCTTCCTGTTCCTCCTTCATGCCCATGAGCCCCAAAATATATACTATCAAAAGGTGGTACAGGGTATACACGGTGTGTAAAACAGTATAGATTACAAAAAGAATCGTACGCAAAACCAAAAAACCCCCTTCATAACAGTTAAGATTCTCCCCCTATCTGAAAACTCCTGTAGGTTTACGGACAGTTTTTGGCAGGGATTTAAGAGAATGTTGTAGAAATAATTGTACAAATAAAAGGAAAAACATAATATATTGCTGTATAGAGACAAGGATAGTATACCATGAAATCTTTAGTTTTGTTTGTCCGGGAGAGTGGGAAGAACTACTCAAACGGCGTCGGTTAAAGTATAACGACCGTGCCAACGCCGTTGTGCAGCGGCCCCCGGGCCCTTGACGGTAGGAAATGGAGGGTTGGCATGCAGGCCAATATTTTGGTAAACGCGGGCCGCTTGGAGATGCGGGAACTGCCGCTTCCCGAAGCGGGACCGGGGGAGGTTCTGGTCAGGGTAAAAGCGGCCTTAACCTGTGGCACCGATTTGAAGGCGTACCTGCGGGGGCATCCCCAGATACCGATGCCCGGGCCATTCGGTCACGAATTTTCCGGCGAGGTTGAGGGTGTAGGAGCAGGTGTGGAAAAGTTTCGGGTAGGGGATGCGGTTATGTCCGTTCACTCTGCACCCTGCGGCAAGTGTTACTGGTGTGAAAAGGGCCAGGGAAACCTGTGTGAAAGCATCATGGGGAGCAAAGTTTTGGGCGCTTATGCTGAATACGTCTTGGTACCGGCCCATATTGTCTCCCAAAACATGTTCATCAAACCAGGGCACCTGTCTTATGAGGAAGCGGCGGCACTGGAGCCTTTGGCTTGTGTGGTGTACGGTTTACAGCAGATTCCACACTCTCATCAGGACACGGTGCTGGTTATCGGTGCTGGCGCCATCGGCCTGTTGTTCCTGCAGACCTTGCAGGCCCGGGATGTCTCGCAGGTAATTGTGGCCGGGAGGCGGGAGTACAGGCTAAGACTGGCCCGGGAATTGGGAGCGAACCAGGTCATAGATGTCAGGGAGGAAAACCTGGCAGCAACAGTGATGGCCGCAACTGAAGGCCGCGGGGCTGATGTGGTGATTGAATGTACAGGTAAACCTGAGGTCTGGCAGCAGTCGGTTGACTTGGTCAGACGGGGCGGACATGTGCTGCTCTTCGGCGGCTGCCCCAAGGGCACCCAGGTTTGTTTTGACACGGCCCGCCTGCACTATGACCAGATTACGGTCCACAGCCCCTTCCATTTTGACCCTGCTGCGGTATCAGCAGCATACAGCATGTTAACTGAGGGCAGGGTAAAGCCTGGGAGATTAATCAGCGGGTCGTTCTCTTTGGATAGGCTGGAAGAGGCTTTTAGTTTGCTCCAGTCCGGGGATTGCGTGAAATATGTCATAAGACCCTGATGCAGGAGCCTAGGGTCGGAATTCAGAAGTCAGAATGAGGAGAACGATTTATTTGCTTGCAAGACATGCATGTTGTCAGGGTATTCTAAATTCTGACTCCTGACTCCTGAATTCCTGACCAGTAAGTAATACCTGACATTAAGGAGATTTGCTATGCTGGAAAAGTATTTGCAGGAACGTGGTCTTAAGCCCGTCCAACTGGAAGAGGATAAGCAGCAAAGCCGGGTATATGCCCATAGGCCCGATTTTACCTGGGAAGGGGTAGAGGTGACTCGCTACAAGCCACAGGGTGATGATTGGGAGGGAACTGTCCGGCAGGTAATCATTGGGTACCGGGAAGAGACCAAATTCCATATGCGCTATTTTGAAATCGCCCCGGGCGGGTATTCCAGCCTGGAAAAGCACGAGCACAGCCATGCAGTCACTGTCATCAGAGGAAGGGGCAAGGTGATTCTGGGGGATAAGGTCATGGAACTGAAATTTCTGGATACGGTTTACGTGTCTCCCCATACTCCCCACCAGTTCATCAATGACGGAGAGGAAGAGTTTGGATTCCTCTGTGTGGTTGATGCCGAGCGGGACCGTCCCCGTCCCCTGGACAGTGCGGAACTGGCCAGACTGGAGGCGGATCCGGTAATAAACCGGGTTGTAAAGACTGTGAAGGTGCAAATGCTGGAGGAGAAGCGGTAGGCGAGGTTCGAAGTCCGAAGTCCGAAGTCCGAGGTCCGAGGTCCGAGGTCCGAAGGTTCGAGGTTCGAAGTTCGAGGTTCGAGGTTCGAAGTCCGAGGTCCGAGGTCCGAGGTCCGAGGTTCGAGGTCCGAAGTTCGAGGTTCGAAGTTCGAAGTTCGAGGTTCGAAGTTCGAGGTCCGAGGTCCGAGGTCCGAAGGAGATGTTTAAGTGAAAGCCGTTGTTGTCCACAGTTTTGAAGATATCAGGGTTGAAGATATGCCTGTTCCCGCAATCGGACCGGGTGAGATTCTGGTGCGAACCGCTGTCTGCGGCATCTGCTCCGGTGATATTATGCCGTGGTATATCAGCCGCAAAGCTCCCCTGGTGCTGGGCCATGAACCGGCAGGCATAGTGGCTCTGGCAGGGAGCAATGTAAGCGGCTTCAAGCCAGGGGACCGGGTGTTTGTGCACCACCATGCCCCGTGTTTTGAGTGTCATTACTGCCGGCGGGGCGCTTACTCCATGTGTCAGAGCTGGAAAAACAGCCGGATTGACCCTGGGGGCATCGCGGAATTTTTCCGGGTGCCGGCAGAAAACCTGAAAGATACGCTGCTGCTGCCGCCGGAGGTCAGCCTGGAGGCGGGAGCCTTGATTGAGCCGGCAGCCTGCGGGGTGAAGGCTGTTAGGCGAGCCGGGATTCAAGCGGGGGACAAGGTACTGGTCATCGGCCTGGGGGTGATGGGACAGATCCTGGTCAGGCTGGCAAAATTAGCGGGTGCGAGGGAAGTCATCGGCAGCGATTTTGTGCCTGAACGCAGGCAGAAGGCACTGGAGACCGGCGCCAGCCGGGTAATCGATCCTGCCGATGGGAATCTGGCAGAGGCTGTCAGGGGCAGCGACGGAGACAAAGCTGATGTCGTAATTGTGGGCCCCCCCAGCGTTGCAGCCATCAAACAGGGACTGACCTGTGTGGACAAGGGTGGTACCCTGCTTATGTTCACACCTGCTCCGCCAGGGGAGATCCTGCAGTTGGAACCTCATGAACTGTACTTTGACGAGATCTCCATAGTCCCCAGCTATTCCTGCGGCCCCAATGATACCCGCGAGGCCTTGGAATTGTTCCGGCAAGGCCTGTTACGTCCGGAGGAGTTTATTACCCACCGCTTTTCCTTAGACCAGGGGCCTGAGGCTTTTCGGGCCATGGCCCGTGGAAAAGACGTGATCAAGGCCGTAGTGTCCTTTGTGCCAGGCCGCATTTAACTCGGGCGCGGTACCAACTGAAGCCGGGTTCAGCCAATTGTGATGCATCTCACCAGATTAGATGCTTTTTCTCATATCCTGGGTAAAACTTTTTTGGTATTTTCTACAAAAGGGGGTAGGAAAGACTACATGGAAATAAATTTTTGCAAAAGTATTCTGGAGCATATTAATGACGGAGTGTATATCGTAGACACACAGCGGAATATCACCTATTGGAACAGGGGAGCGGAACTGATTTCCGGTTACAGCGGCGAAGAAGTTCTGGGCAGAAGCTGTGCGGACAATATTATGATCCACGTGGACGGTCAAGGCGCCAATTTATGCGGCGAATCCTGCATCGTGTCCCAAACTTTGGCCAGCGGCATTGAGACCAGTACAGAGGCATACTTGAAGCATAAACAGGGGCACCGCGTTCCAGTCAGGATGCAGGTTATTCCGATCGTCAAAGCTGGCAAAATTACAGGCGCTGCAGAAATATTTACCCAAGTTTCGGCCAGAGCGGCGTTTCAGGCGAGGATAGACGAGCTTGAGAAGCTCGCATACGTTGATCCCCTCACCTTGTTGGCGAACCGGCGGTTTACGGAGTTGAGCATAGAAGCCAGGCTGGATGAGTTAAAACGTTACCAATGGCCCTTTGGCCTTGTGTTTATTGATGTTGACCACTTTAAGGATATCAACGACACCTATGGCCACAAAACCGGTGATAAAGTGCTGAGTATGGTTGCCAGGACTCTTATGGAAAGTTCCAGGTCTTTTGACCTGGCTGGGCGCTGGTCAGGTGATGAATTCATTGTGATTATGCCAAGAGTTGATTCCGGGCAGCTTGCTGAGATTGCTAACCGGTTCCGGGCGCTGGTGGAAAGTTCTGCCCTGGCTTTGGGCAGCGAGGTGGTCAGGGTAACCGTTTCCGTGGGCGCTACTCTCGCCCGAGGCGATGACACCGGCACATCCTTGGTGGACAGGGCCGATCAACTGATGTACCAAAGCAAGGCCAAAGGCAGAAACTTTGTTTCGTCTGACGCATAGAAGGGGAACATGCTTTGCAAAGCTTGACAGTTTGGCTGGCAACTTACGATGGAATATGGTTCCACTTTATCAACGGCAACCTTCAAAACCGTGTGTTTGACCTGATAATGCCGTGGATAACAGACCTTGGCTCCTGGGGAGCGGTCTGGTTGTTTGTTATGTTCTTCCTTGCGCTTTCCGGCCGCGGTGAGTACCGGAAGATGGCCTTCCTGGGAACGGTGGCTTTAGTGCTCAGTTGGCTTTTGTCCGATGAAGTGCTCAAATTCCTCTTTGCCCGGCCGCGGCCTTTCATCCATTTTACTGACGTACGTTTGCTGGTAGCCGGACCCCATCAGTACTCCTTTCCTTCAGGGCACACCGCCACAGCCTTTGCGGCTGCGACTGTCCTGTGGCGGAAGAACATTAAGATCGGGGTTGCCGCCCTGGCGCTGGCGCTCTTAATCGGGTTTTCCCGGGTGTATGTAGGCGTACACTACCCGCTGGACGTATTGGGCGGAATTATCCTGGGCTGCGGAGTAGGTTGGGTGGTTGTGAGCAGTGAACCGGTGTTGGACAAGACCGTTGTGTTGACCAAAAAAGCGCTTAAATTGGCAAAACGGGAGAACCACAAGCTCAGGTAAGCCAAGGGTATAACAGGCAAGTGAAAGGAGACGGCAGTTTGCCACATCTTCATGCTTCCGCCCTCCATTTGATTGAGACTTACAAATACCTGGGACTTTACTTCAGCCTGGCCCTCGGCATGGTGGGCCTGCCCATTCCGGATGAGACAATCATGACCTTTGCCGGCTTCCAGGTGTTCCAGGGCAGGCTTAGTTTCCTGCTGACCGTTGGCGCATCTATCGCGGGCAGCCTGACGGGCATGTCCATAAGCTATTTTATCGGCAACAAAGTCGGTATACCTGTTATCAGAAGGTTTGGCAAGTATATCCGCCTAACCCCGGAACGGCTGGAAAAAGCCGAAGGGTGGTTTCGCCGCTACCGCGGCAAGTCAATAATCGCCGGGTACTTTGTGCCGGGCCTGCGCCACATTACAGCCTATTTTGCCGGCATAAGCGAGTTGGGCTTTGGCACATTTTTAAGTCTGGCCGCAGTGGGGGCTGCGCTCTGGGTATTCATTTTCGTTTCACTGGGACGTCTGCTGGGGAGGGACTGGAGAGCCTTGATCTCCATACTGCACCGTTTCGCATGGCTATGGCTGTTCTTGGGAGCAGCTGCAGTGGCGCTGTACTTTGCCCTAAGAGATGAGTCATCCAGGGGCAGAGGTCGTTGAACTACCCTGCAAAATCGTCGAAAAATACAGTATGCATGGAAAAATTGGATTGCAGGTTGGCAGGATTAATGTTAAGATATTGCCATCATAATCAATAAAGTTTATGCTAATGAATGCAAAGGCGCATCAAAGTTGTGTTTGGTGTGTCCTTTTTTATGATTTCAACCGCAAAACTTTAGTTTGGTATGTAATTTTTAACATAAATATTTACTAAGAGAGGGGAAAAATCATGACTAAAAGTCTGGCAGACAAGGGGCTGACAACTGTATTCGGTTCAAATGTATTTAATGATGCGCTTATGCGTGAACGCCTCCCCAAAGAGACCTACAAGGCTCTCAAGAAAACAATCGAGGATGGACTGCCGCTGGATCCTGCCGTCGCCGATGTTGTAGCAGGGGCCATGAAAGACTGGGCCATTGAAAGGGGCGCAACCCATTTTACTCACTGGTTCCAACCAATGACCGGCATCACAGCCGAAAAGCATGATTCCTTCATATCCCCAACCAAAGACGGCAAAGTGATTCTGGAATTCTCCGGTAAAGAACTGATCAAGGGCGAACCTGATGCATCGTCTTTCCCATCCGGGGGTTTACGGGCTACGTTTGAAGCCAGGGGCTACACAGCCTGGGATTGCACTTCTCCGGCTTTCCTGAAGGAGGACGAGGCCGGTATCACTCTCTGCGTCCCCACGGCCTTTATCTCTTACACCGGTGAGGTTCTGGATAAGAAGACCCCGCTCCTGCGTTCCATGCAGGCTCTGAGCACCCAAGCCATGCGGGTATTGCGCTTGTTTGGCAACACCACTTCCAAACGGGTCATCACCACCGTCGGCCCGGAGCAGGAGTACTTCCTGATTGATAAAAAAATGTATGACCGCCGCAAAGATTTGATTTTGACCGGGCGCACCCTGTTTGGCGCCAAGCCTCCCAAAGGCCAGGAGTTGGAAGACCACTATTTTGGCGTAATCAAAGAGCGGGTTTCCGCTTTCATGCAGGAACTCAATGTTGAGCTTTGGAAGCTCGGCGTCCTGGCGAAGACCCAGCACAATGAGGTTGCGCCCGCTCAGCACGAGCTGGCGCCGATTTTCAGTACTACCAATGTGGCGACCGACCACAACCAGCTGACCATGGAACTGATGAAAAAAGTAGCCGAGCGCCACGGCCTGGCCTGCCTGCTGCATGAAAAACCCTTTGCCGGGGTTAACGGCTCAGGCAAGCACAACAACTGGTCTTTAAGCACCGATGACGGGCAGAACCTGCTTGATCCCGGCCATACACCGCATGAAAACGCCCAGTTCCTCACTTTCCTGCTGGCTGTGATTAAAGCTGTTGACACCTATGCCGAGCTGCTGCGGGTCTCCGCCGCGAACCCGGGCAATGACCACCGCCTGGGAGCCAATGAGGCTCCGCCGGCCATCATCTCCATCTTCCTGGGAGACCAGCTGACCGACATAATCAGCCAAATCGAAAAAGGGGAATTAACCAACTCCAAACAGGGAGGAGCGCTGAAAATCGGCGTCACCACCCTGCCGGACCTGCCTAAGGACAATACCGACCGCAACCGGACTTCACCCTTCGCTTTCACCGGCAACAAGTTTGAATTCCGCATGGTTCCTTCCTCAGCTTCCATCTCCGGTCCAAACTTCGTCTTAAACACCATTACGGCTCAAGCCCTGGCGGAAATTGCCGAGGAGTTGGAAGGGGCTGCTGACTTCAATGCCGCCTTGCAGGAGATTCTGCAGCGCATTGTGAAACAGCACAGCCGGGTGATTTTCAATGGCAACGGCTATACCGATGAATGGGTGGGGGAAGCGGAAAGACGGGGCCTGCCCAACATCCGCTCCACTGTGGAGTCTGTGCCTTATTTGAGCGCGGAGAAATCCGTCAGGCTGTTTGAGGCCCATGGTGTGCTGAACAAGGCAGAACTGGAAGCCCGGGGCGAGATAGTCCTTGAAACCTACATAAAGACCATCAACATTGAGGCCCTGACCATGCTATACATGGCAAACCGGCAGATCCTGCCGGCGGCTGTAAAATATGCTACTAAATTGGCCAAATCCATCAATGCCATCAAGGAGACCGGCATTGACGCAGATATCAGCGCTCAGGGCGAATTGCTCACCTTGGTCTCCGCCAAGATGGGTTCCCTGAGGCAGAACATCGTTGCCCTGGAAAAGGCGAGTGACCAGGCAGCGGCAATGCACGGCGATACTTATGAGCAGGCACTGTTCTACAAGAACGAAGTGTTTAGCGCCATGGATGCGCTGCGCCAGGACGCCGATGAGCTGGAGACCCTGGTTGACGCCGAGTTCTGGCCGATCCCGACCTATGCCGACATCCTTTTTAACGTTTAAAATAATATTAAGACTACGTTTAGATAACCTAAGCCGCTCCTTTGTGGGGCGGCTTTTGGTTTTTTGAATAAGGTTTTACATGGGGGGGATACTATGGACTGACTTCCACTAAAAGGAGTTGTTGTCCAAGTGTCCTACAAGAATAGTTTCCCGGCCAAGGTAGTGTGGACTGTGATTCGTGTCTGGGTAGGATGGCAGTGGGTCACCGCAGGCTGGGAAAAAATCACCGGAGCCAACAGCGCAGTTTGGGTAGGCAGCCAGGCAGGGGCGGCTATGGGCGGGTTCCTGAAGGGAGCCATGGCGAAGACTGTAGGGCTCCATCCCGACGTTCAAGCCTGGTACGGCTGGTTTATCCAAAATGTGGTCATGCCTAATGCCAAAGTTTGGAGCTACATCATCTCCTATGGCGAGCTGCTGGCCGGTGTGGGCCTGATTCTGGGGTTTTTGACCGTTCCCGCTCTAATTGCCGCAGCGCTGATGAACTTGAACTACCTGTTGGCCGGCACTGTGAGCACCAACCCGGTGCTGCTGGCTCTGGAGATTATGCTGCTGTTTGTAGGACCGCCTGTGTGGTATTTCGGCTTGGACCGGGTGTTTGGGCCACGCTGGCGGGACTGGCGCGGTACCAGGGTGCGAACGTGAGGCAGACATAAAGAAGACCCGCTATACCGCGGGCCTTTTTTATGTCCAGGAGTCAGGAGTCAGGAGTCAGGAGTCAGGAGTCAGGAGTCAGGAGTCAGGAGTCAGCTGGGAAGGATGGCCTGGCGTCCCAAACCATTCTGAATTCTGACTCCTGTCTCCTGAATACCTTAATAAGACTCCTGAATACCTTAGGACTGTCACTTGGTCACGCGGATTTTAGCCTCCACCGACATGCCGGGAATGACCGGCTGACCGGCAGTGTCAATGTTGATCTTCACGGGAACGGTCTGGCTTACCTTGGTATAGTTGCCTGAAGCATTGTCCGAGCTGAACAGGCTGAAGGTAGAGGCTGTTGCCAGGCCCAACTGCTTGACCGTGCCGGTAAAGGTCTGGCCCGGGAACGCATCAATAGTCAGGCTCACAGGCTGACCCGGTTGGATGCGCTCAACATCAGTTTCCAGCACATTGGCGGTTACCTGAAGTTTGGACAGGTCAACAAGAGATACAGCCGCCTGACCTGGAGCCACTACATCGCCCACATGCACATTGACCTGGACTACAGTACCGTCGGCCGGCGCTTTTACATCAGCATAACCTGCATTAAGTTTGGCCAAATCCACTGTGGCCTGGGCAGCCCGAACCTGGGCTTCAATGATGGCCAAGTCCTGGTTGGACGCCCCGGCCGTAACCAGGCTGAGTCTGCTTTTTGCCCCTTCCAAGCCAGCCTGAGCGCCTGAGACTTGTGAGTTGAGTGTTTTCAGTTGGCCTTTCAGCTGGTCAATTTGGGTCTGCAGCTGGGTCTGCGCAGCAAATGTCTGCTGAATTGCCTGCGCCTGGACCGTATACTGGGCGTCATCTACCTTGCCTGCCGCCTTGAGCGTATTCAACTGCTGCATGGCATAACCAGCGTCTGGTTGGCCGGTGGACGGGTTGTCAAATTGTGACAGCTGGGAGACCAGCAAATTGTAGTTGTTCTGGGCGTCGTTCAAAAGTGTATTTACACTGTCGCGCCCTGCTGCGGCGCTGTTGTAACCGGCTTGAGCCTGATCCACTCCCGCCTGGGCCGCAGCCACTTCTTCGCTGCGGGCCCCGCCTTCGGCTTTGGCCAGCTGAGCCTTGGCCACATCCAGGGCTGCTTGGGCCTGGCTTAACTGGGCCTGCATCTGTTCCGGGTCCAAAGTGAAGAGCACTTCACCCTTTTTGACTGTGTCGCCTTGACTGACTTTAATTGCTAAAACCTTGCCGGGAATCCGGGCACTGGCGTTCAACATATCGCCGCTGACCTTAGCGTTGTCTGTGCTGACATAGTTGTGCTGCTCCAAGTACCAGTTGATGCCGAAATAGCCAAGGACAACGACTATGATCAGGCCTACTGTGAGTAAAATTTTCCTCTTGGATTTACTCGCCGGAACTCCCGGCGCAATACCGGATTGTGCCATGTTAGTTCTCCTCCTCGTGTCAAACTGGTTAATAAATCACTACATTTCTGTAAGCATGGGTTTATCGCCATGGGGCACGGTTTTGGCACCGGTTTTACGGATCAGCAGGCTCAGGGGAACACCCACCAGGCAAACGAAGCCCGCGACCATAAAAGTGTCGCCCAAAGCCGAAGACATGGCCTGCTTCATGATCTGGCTGAATATTTGAGCCATAACTGCGACTTTTGATGCTGCAGGACTGAGGCCGGCCTGGGCCAGAGCCCCCTGGAGCATGGCTTGTTTTTGAGCTATCTGAGGAGAGGTCAGATTGACAACCTCGCTCAAGCGTTCAGCGTGGAAGGTTTGCCTGTGCTGCAGGATGGTGGTGAGAACAGCGATACCTAAAGATCCGTTAACCTGACGGATGGTGTTATTGAGAGCTGATGCCCTGCCAATGAGGGCGGGGGGGATGGCATTCATTCCGGCGGTTTGCACGGGCATCATGGACAAACCCATGCCCACACCACGCAGGATCATCAGCAGCATGATCTCGGAATAAGGTGTGTCCAAGGTAAGCCTGCTCAACAGAAAAGTACCGATGGTGAGAATGCTGAGTCCGGATAGGGTCAGCCCGCGGGCGCCAAACCTGTCAAACAACCGGCCGCTGACGGGCATCATAAAGGCGGTGGCCAGGGCTGAGGGTAACATCAGTAGGCCTGTCTGCATAGCGGTATAACCTCTCAGGCTTTCCATATATAAAGGCATGAGAAAAATGCCGCCGAAGAGGCCGATCGTAGTAATGGTGCTAATCAACAGGCTCAAGGTATAGGGGAATTTCTTCAAAACCCGCAAATCCAGGAGGGGTTCCGGGTGGCTTAACTCGATAAGGACGAAACCTGTCAGAGAAAGTATAGAGACAATCAGCAAACCAATAACATAGGGAGAAGACCAACCCAAGTCGTTTACCTTGTCCAGGGACAGAAGGAGTGTAAACAGGCCAAGGGCACAGGTGACCGCACCCCAAAGATCGAATTTGGAGTGGGGCATCAGGGGAGTTTCCTTCAGAATGATGGCAGCTAAAGTAATACCTACAACCCCTACGGGAATATTGACCGTAAATATCAGCCGCCAGTCCAGATACTGGACAATATAGCCGCTTAAAGTGGGACCAATGGCCGGGGCGGCCATAGCCGCAATGCCCCAGATTCCCAAGGCCATACCGCGCTTTTCTATGGGGACGATGCGGAAAATCATGGACATGCCCACCGGCATGATCATGCCGCCGCCGATGGCCTGAAGCACTCGGGCGGCTACAAGCGACTCAGTGCTCCAGGACATGCCGCATAGGGCCGAACCTAAGGTAAACGCGGTGAGGGAAAAGATATAG
>JAJYNB010000022.1 GCA_021786555.1 Bacillota bacterium
TTGTCTATGGTTCGGATCTGTTCCGTCAAAATAACAGAATCCCGCTCCAACCCACTGCGCCTCGCTGTCACTTCCACATGGGTGGGAAGTTTCGCTTTGCTGATTTGGGAGGTGATGGCTGCAATGATAGTTGTGGGGCTGTACTGGTTGCCGATATCGTTTTGAATCACCAATACGGGCCGTGTGCCGCCCTGTTCCGAACCCACCACAGGATTTAATTCAGCGTAGTAGATTTCTCCACGTCTAATGAGCATCCTTAGTTACACTCCAACAATTTCTTCTCATAAAACCGCTGGGTTTCACTCTCAGTTTCGAAATGCTCCCTGGCCATGGCCAGATTGATTTGTGCCATTTCCTTGTATCCTTTAATCATTTGCTCCCGCAAGCCCCGTTTTTTTCGTTCCAATAGCAGGCTGTGCAGGGCATCCCGGATGAATTCGCTGCGGTTGCGTCTTTCGGTGGTAACGATTCCGTCAACTTCTGCCAACAGACTTTCGGGCAAGCTGATCATGATTCTCTTCACATCAGCCACGCCAGCACCTCCCCAGTGTTATACAGCACCGTATATATCCGATGATATACTTCATTATATAAGTTTAATCTATCAGTTGTCAATCAAAGTGCTGGTTTTATGCTGGAAATCCCTAAGATTAAGGCTGGTAATTTGCGGAAAAATGTTAAGATACTCTTTTTTCGACCGTATATCCCTATGCGTTCTTACTGCTGTTTGAGCCTGTTTACCATATAGGTGTGAGCTGCCAATTCCAGGTTATCATCCAAAACTTTCAATTCACTTTTGCCCCAGCGTCTTTCTAAGGCGAGGGAAAGCAGCAAGTCGGTAAAATAGGGGTTTTTCGGCAGGAGCGGACCATGAAGGTAAGTTCCAAACACATTCTTGTAATGTACCCCTTCCAGGCCGTCCATTCCGTTATTGCCAAAACCCTTGACCACTCTGCCCAAGGGCTCAACCTTGCCGAGAAAGGTCTGGCCTGAGTGGTTCTCAAATCCTACTAAAGTTTTGTCGGTGCCGCTTTCAGGCGCGTCCGGCAAAAAGTCAGCTTGAATGCAGACATTGCCAATCAAGCGTTTACTGCCTGCCACAGTCCATAGATCCAGAATGTCCACTCCCGGAATCCTATCCCCTGCGGCGGTCTGATAATACTTGCCCAAGAGCTGAAGTCCGCCGCAAATTCCCAATACGGGCAGGCCGTCTTCAACGGCGGAGAGCAGATTGTCCCTACGCCGGCACAAATCCTCATACAGCAGGCCCTGTTCCCGGTCCGAACCCCCGCCCAGGAAGAGAATGTCCCAGTTCCGGAAGTCAGCCTGCCGGTCCAGGGAAATTTGCCCCACCTCTACCTCGATTCCCCGCCAGCGGCAGCGCTGAACCAAACTGATGATGTTGCCCCTGTCCCCGTAAAGGTCCATCAGGTCCGGATATAAATGACAGATTTTAAGATGCATATGCCTTGCTCCTTGCGGCGTTCATTAATTGACGGGTGGGGAACAGAGCGGTATAGGTGGGGAGAACGTAGCCGCTCATTCCGGCATCCAGCTTTGCACCCAACTGGCTTAAGGCCTGGGCAAGATCCTTAACAACATATAATTTTTCCGTCTCCATCCCGGCATACTTGAGCCGTACCGCCAGGTCTTCAGCCCGGGAGCCCGAGCAAATAACGAATTCTGCCTTGTCTGCCAAGGTTTCAAAATCCACATCCCAGAGCCAGGAAATGTCCCTGCCGTCAGCCGCATTGTCATTAATAGCGATCATTAGGCCCAGGGGCTTCTCCCCATGGACCATGGCCCTGATTACTTCATTAAAGCCCGTAGGGTTTTTTACCAGGCTCAAGGTCACCCTGGCGGCGCCAAAAAGAAACTGTTCCATCCTACCGGCCTGGGGGATAAACCCATCCAAGGCCGCCTTTATATGTTCAATCCCTATACCCATGCCAAGGGCGGCCGCAGCAGCGGCCAGGGCGTTATAAACGCTGTAAAACCCCTGATGCTGGAGATTAATTGCCGTACCGCCCAGGGAAAAACTCACCCCGACAGTTCCCCTAATCTGGACCTTATCTGCCAAAACATCTGGCACCGGACGCTGAAATCCGCAGCCCGGGCAAGTGTATATCCCCAACTGGCCGTAATGGTACAGTTCATAATCATAGGCATGCCCGCAGAAACTGCAGAATTTTGCTTCTCTGGCCTGGGAGTTCCCGGTAATGTCATAATCTGTGGGAGCGACGCCGTAGTACAACACACCCTCCCGGTTCGCACCGATTTGGGCCGCTAAAGGGTCGTCAGCATTCAAGATCAATTTGGCATGTGGCAAATAGGTGTTAATCGTATCCTTAACCAGGGCCACCGTTTTATCCAATTCGCCGTAGCGGTCCAGCTGGTCGCGAAAGAAATTGGTGATAACCAACGTATGGGGTTTAACCGAGGGAACAACCTTGGCCATGGCTGCTTCATCCACTTCTAATAATGCCAGTTGGGAAGGGTTGCGTCCATCCCACCGGGATGCAGCCAGGAAAGCAGAAGTAATGCCTGTAACAAGGTTAGCTCCCGCCCGGTTAAATGTAAGCATCATGCCCGCGTGCTGTAGAACTTCAGCCAGCAAATTACTGGTAGTTGTCTTACCATTGGTACCTGTTACCACAATGGCCCCGTGAGGCAGCCCACCTGCCAACCGAGCCAGCAACTCGGGATAAAGTTTCAAGGCCACAGCCCCTGGCAAAGTCGTTCCCGGCTTGCCGGCCAGGCGCGAAAACAACAAAATAGATTTTCCCAACCAAAGAGCACAGTAAAACCGCAGCGTTGTGGCCAACTTCATGTAAGAATACTCCTTTTTGTTTAAACAGTCCCAATTAATTTTAAACTTTACCAATTATATTATCAACCACATTCGCCTTATGCTAAACAACCTAGCCCATAAGGACATACCCACCTTGCGCAGCATAGTATATATCAAATCCGTGAGTCAACTGTGGATGGCTCCATACTGACTCATTTTCGTCATCTGATGCGCTTCAATAACGGCAGGGAAGTCTTATCACCGGAGGTATTTTCATGAAAGAAGAAATGTCCTCGCGGACTAGTCAGCAGAGGCTTGGGATCGTGGAAAAGTCAGTGGAAAGTCTAGGCAGTGACGTAAAAAGCCTGAAAGATGATGTAAAACAAGTCCAACAAGAACTGCGGTCCTGGTTCGACCGGCTTGATGGCATAGTTCAAGAACTGCGGCTGTCCCATACAAAGCTGCAGGAACAGATGACAGCCCACACTGCCCTGGAGAATCTAATCCAGGAAGAGCTAAAGGAGGCGAAAAAGTTCCGGGGCAGATTATTTCTGGCCGCGACCGGCGGCGCCGTATCCCTGATTGTCTACCTTGTCCAGGACATCCTGTCGAGATGAGATTCCCAAAA
Source organism: Bacillota bacterium (assembly GCA_021786555.1). Lineage (GTDB taxonomy): Bacteria > Bacillota > Desulfitobacteriia > Desulfitobacteriales > JAJXUE01 > JAJZPO01. The sequence goes on from JAJYNB010000022.1 coordinate 3,420, forward strand.
TAACAAATTTAAATTAAGTCAAAAGACGGCCGTCCCCCTCTGACTGAGTCGGACCGCAGCTCTGGGGTCTAGTAGTTCGCACTAATAAACAAAGTCCAGCACTCATGTGAGTACTGGACTTCCTACCTGGCAACGACCTATTTTTGCAGGACCCTGCGGTCCAACTATCTTCGGCCCTGGAGGGCTTAACTAACCCCCAGCAAGTGCCCTTGCATGTCAAGCACTTGCCGGGGACCCCCGCACAGAAGCGCCCTGACATACCAAGTGATACTTGGGCCGCAGGCCCTTTGACATAAATTAAAAGACCCGACTCTTTTATGAGTCAGGTCTTTACCTGGCAACGACCTACTTTTCCAGGGGCCTGCGCCCCAAGTATCATCGGCCCTGGAGGGCTTAACTTCCGTGTTCGGAATGGGAACGGGTGGAACCCCTCCGGCATCGTCACCAGATGTTAGTCGAGGTCCGAAGTCCGATGTCCGGAGTCCGAAACCCGAGCTATTCTCTTGAGGAACAACTTGTTGTTCTCTCAAAACTGCACACTGAGTTATTCTTGTCAATTAAAGATTTGAGCCCACTTACCAAAGCAAGCTTTCGAAGCCCTGCCCAAAGTCCGATTTCGGACTTCTGACCTCGGACCTCGACTATTAGGTCAAGCCCTCGACCAATTAGTACCGGTCAGCTTAAAACATCGCTGTCCTTACACCTCCGGCCTATCAACCTGATAATCTTTCAGGGGTCTTACCCGGTTAAC
>JAJYNB010000425.1 GCA_021786555.1 Bacillota bacterium
ATCAACGGTATTCGACATGAAAAGTTTCAAATTATAGTGTTGGAAAAACCGGTAAATCCTATCCTGACTCAACATGCGGCCCTGCGGCATGTTCTTGGTGTATTTCTGTGTCCGCATCCAGGTCGGGGCAAGGCAGAGCTGCGTCAGGGATTTTGACGCGCAGCCGTTCTATTACCTTGTCAGGCTGAATAACTTTTCGTGGCACGAAGTATCTTTTTATGCTATGTTAATATCAGGTAACCGGCAGAAGGAGAAACACCTTGAAGATTACCGGGCTTTCAAACGCCTTTCCGGCTTTGCGCCATCGCAATTTCCGTCTGTTTTGGAGCGGCCAGTGCATATCTCTCATCGGCACCTGGATGCAGAATGTGGGCCAGGCCTGGTTAGTGCTGCAGTTGACCGGGTCCGCCTGGCTGCTGGGGGTGGTCAGCGCCCTGCAGTTTGCCCCTATGCTCTTTCTTGCTCTGTTTGCGGGGGTGATAATTGACCGCTATCCAAAGCGAAAGATACTTATTGCCACGCAAACCATATTGATGCTGCAGGCGTTTGTCCTGGCTGGACTGGTCTGGGCCGGGGCAATCCGCTATTGGCAGATTGTGGTGCTGGCTGTGCTCCTGGGGCTGGTGACGACCATCGACCACCCCGCCAGGCAGGCTTATGTGGTTGAGCTGGTGGGTAAAACGGATCTGATGAATGCCATTGCGCTCAATTCTTCTATCTTTAATGCCGCCAGGGTTATAGGCCCCGCTGTGGCGGGACTTCTGATGACTTTTTTGAGCCTGTCGGCCAGTTTCCTCCTTAACGGATTAAGTTTTATTGCTGTGCTGGCGGGCTTGATGCTGATGTCCGATCCGCCTCAGATCCCCCAGGCGGGCAGGCATGCCTCTGTCCTGACCGAAGTGAGGGAGGGTCTGCGCTTTGCGCGGGGCAGCTACAGCATTGCCTCCACCCTGCTGCTGATGGCGGTGGTCAGCATTTTTGGGATTAATTTTAATGTGTTGGTACCTGTGTTTGCCCAGGGAGAACTGGGACAAACAGCAGGCGGCTACGGTTTTTTGGTTTCGTCCCTCGGCCTGGGGGCTTTGGCTGGGGCCATCACCCTGGCGACCACCAGCAGGTCGGGGCCAAAAACCGGTTCTTTGCGCCATTCCGCTATGGCTCTGGGCATTCTTCTCATATTTTTGGGGATGCAGAAACTTTACTGGGTGTCCTTACTGCTCCTGGCTTTCGCAGGGTGGGCAATGATTGTGTTTAACGCCTCCGCCAACACCAGCCTGCAGATGTCTACTCCCGACCACCTGCGGGGCAGGGTGATGAGCCTGTTCAGCCTGGTCTTTGTGGGGTTCAGCCCCTTCGGCAGCCTTTACGCCGGCGGGCTGGCCCGCCTGCTGGGGGCCGGCATGACCTTCGTGGTAAGTGGGGCAATCGTGGTTGCTTTGTTGGTTGGGGCCGGGTTTTACCGCAACAGGCCTGTAGGTTCAACACCTCAATTTTAAACCCGGCCTGAGGCCGGGTTTTTTTGTGGGGAGATTACTTTGGCTGGTCGGCGATATGGGCGAAACATTTTTTGATACATTCCCGCGATCTGGCGTGGGCTTGCCGTTTACATTCCGCATATTCCTTCTGGCAATGCCGTACGCATTCTTCAAATTCCTGCCTGGCGCGGTACAGGCTGCGGCCGAATTCCATGATGGCGGATAGTTTGCAGGCCCGTCTTTTGTGCCGGTCCGGTTGTTTGGAACAGAGGAATAAGCCTTCGAACAGAAGGGAGAGGCTGCGCTCGAATTTTTTCGCCATCTCCTTTTCGGCGGCGGAGACACAGGCATCGTAGGAGGTCCGGCAGCTCGCCAAGTCAGCAAAAAACTGGTCGAAGCATTGTTTGAGACATTTTTGCAGGCCCGGGTCGGACATTGTTTTCACCACCTTATCACTGCTTGTACTACAGGATATGCGGTGAAAACTTGAAAGGTTAGCTTGTTTGCCGTCTGTGTTCGAAATTGTGGCAAGTTGTGAGGTGATTTGCGGTTTTGCTGCGGAATATACTTTAGCAAAAGAATAGGCTGGGTTTCCGCAGAGAGGAGATACTATGACTAGTGAGCAAGCGGCCGGCGGTTCCCCCTATGCCGGTAAGCCGTGGCTGAAGCACTACCCTCCGCAGGTTTCAGGCAACCTTGAGTACCCCTATGTTCCCGTGACCAGGCTTTTGGAACAGGCGGCGAACGAATTTCCGGACAGCCCTGCTACAGAGTTTTTCGGGTCCAGGCTGACCTATCAGGTCCTTTTAACCAAAGCCCGCAAGTTTGCCGGGGCTTTGGCAGGCCTGGGGGTGGAAAAGGGGGACAGGGTTGCCCTGATGCTGCCTAACTGCCCCCAGGCGGTCATTGCCTTCTACGGCGCTCTGTTAATCGGTGCTGTGGTGGTCCAGGTTAATCCGCTCTACGTGGAGAGAGAGCTGGAATTCCAGCTGCGGGACAGCGGTGCCCGGACCCTCGTGGTCTTGGACCTTCTTTACCCGCGGGTTGACGCCATAAGCGGCCGTACGGGGCTGCATGACGTCATAGTGGCCCGGTTGCACGATTATATGCCCTTGCCGCTCAGGCTGCTGTTTCCTCTGAAGCAGAGATGGGATAAGAAAAACGCAGCAGTTGGCCCCAAGGCCGGGGTGTATTTTTTCCAGACCCTGCTGCGGGACGCGAAGACCCTTCCGCCCCGGATTGAGGTTAAGGCAACGGACCTGGCTTTGCTGCAGTATACGGGTGGAACTACGGGTGTGGCCAAAGGTGCCATGCTGACCCACAACAATTTGGTATCCAACGTGTGCCAGATTAAAGATTGGATGCTGGATGTCAGGGCCGGCAAGGAAAAGATGCTCTGTGCCCTGCCCTTCTTTCATGTCTACGGCATGACGGTGGCCATGAACCTGGCCGTGGCCATCGCCGCTGAAATGATAATCCTGCCCAAGTTTGAAATCGAGCGGGTGTTAAAGGCAATTAACAAGCACAAACCCACTTTTTTCCCCGGAGCGCCCACTATGTACGTGGCCCTTAATACCTACCCGGGTATAGGAAAATATGACCTGTCTTCCATCCGCTCCTGCATCAGCGGTTCTGCGCCCCTGCCGGTAGAAGTGCAGGAAACCTTTGAAAGGATAACCGGCGGCAAGCTGGTGGAGGGGTACGGTTTGACCGAAGCTTCACCGGTTACCCACTGCAATCCCATGGTCGGATTGCGGAAAAACGGAACCATTGGTATTCCGCTGGCTGACACCGAGTGCAAAATCGTTGATCCGGTAAGCGGGGAGGAATCCCCTGTGGGCGAGGCGGGGGAACTGGTGGTCAAGGGTCCCCAGGTGATGCTCGGGTACTGGGGGCGCCCTGGGGAAACCACAGCCTGTCTGCGCGATGGCTGGCTGTTTACCGGGGACATTGCGAGCATGGATGAGGACGGCTTCTTTCAGGTCGTGGACCGCAAAAAAGACGTGATTATTGCCGGAGGATTCAATATTTACCCCAGGGAAATTGAGGAAGTGCTATACCAGCACCCGAAAATCAAGGAAGCTGCAGTGATCGGGGTTCCCGACCCTTACCGGGGGGAAACTGTCAAGGCTTTCCTGGTACTAAAGCCAAACGAACGGTGCAGCGCAGAGGATATTGTCCAGTTCTGCCGCACCAGGCTGGCAACCTTTAAAATACCCCGGCAGGTAGAATTTCGTCAGGAACTGCCGAAGTCCATCATCGGCAAAGTACTGAAGCGGCAGCTGCTGGAGCAGGAACGGGAAAGCAAAAAATAAGGGGGCAGGATATCCTGCCCTTACTGTTTGTCCGTTACAGTGTTTAAATCCCGCAGCAAACTGGGAACGTCGATGCCGTGGGCCCTGGCTCCCTGCTCTACGTTTTCATAGCGGGCCGCTATGCAGCCGAAACAGTGCATGCCGTAACGCAGAAAGACATCCGCCGTTTTTGGATATTTTTCAACTATCTCTGTAATACTCATATCACCGGTAATAGGCATTTTCGCCTTCACCTCCTAAGAATATTATGCCTGTTTAAGACGGGTTTCAGACTCGGAGGTTATTTTCCATATTATGCAAAGCTTTCGCTAGGACACCAGAACCGTCCCCGCGTCCTAGTGGGCGGCCATGTTGAGGTCCCGCAGCAGATTT
>JAJYNB010000237.1 GCA_021786555.1 Bacillota bacterium
TCCGATCTTAAGAACTGCTTCCACCAGCCGGGCCTGTTCCCCGGTCACATCGGGCAGAGGGGACTTGCCCCCTATCAGCTTGTAGCGCTCGACCATTTTTGTCAGCAGTGGAGCAGGGGGCTTGCGTCCCATAATACTGGTCATGAAAGGCTCAATAGCTTCCAGAGAGTCAGGCCCACCGAAGGTTAACAGAATTACGCCCTTAGGTGTTGCTTGATTGAGCATAGAATCAGTCCTCCCGCAGTTCCTCCAGGGGCATGCGGCTGTATTTATGCACAGCCTCAACCAGCACCCGCACATTTTCCACCGGGGTGTCCTTGTGTATGCCGTGGCCCAGGTTAAAGATATGGCCGGGCCGCTTGGCAGCCTGGGACAAAATCCGCTTCACTTTCTTCTCAATCACTGCCGGCGGGGCAAACAGAGCCAGGGGTTCCAGATTTCCCTGGACCGCCACGTCATAACCCAGGCGGGCCCAGGCCGCGTCCAAATCGGTCCGCCAGTCAAGGCCAATCACATCGCCGCCGGCCTCTCTTACTACGGGAAGCAGGGTGGAGGCGTTATTGGCAAAGTGAATAATCGGTACCCCTGTACCCTGGAGTCCTTCCATTACACGCCGTGAGTGGGGCAGGACAAATTCCCGGTAGTCGTCGGGAGCAAGACAGCCGACCCAGGAATCAAACACCTGGACAGCTTGAGCGCCTGCTGCAATTTGGGCCTTAAGGTAGCGTATAATCACTTCGGAAACTTTCTCCATCAGGCTGTGCCAGACTCCTGGAGCTTCATACATCATGCGCTTGCAGTTAAGATAGGTTTTGGAACCGCCCCCCTCGATGATGTAGCTGGCCAGGGTAAAGGGCGCGCCGGAAAAGCCGATGAGGGGGACTTTGTTGACCAATTCACGCCGTAGGATGCGGATCGCTTCCATGACGTAAGGTGTCCCCTCCTCGGCCTCGAGTATCCTGATTTTATCCACGTCCTGCTTGGAACGGACGGGGTTGTGGATGACAGGGCCCTCATCCTTGGCGAATTCCAGACTAATACCCATTCCTTCCAAGGGGAGCAGGATATCGGCAAACAAAATAGCGGCATCGACACCAACGATGTCTACGGGCTGCAAAGTCACTTCAGCCGCCAATTCCGGAGTTTTGCACATTTCCAAAAAAGAATGTTTGCTGCGGATCGCCATGTATTCGGGCATGTACCTGCCTGCCTGCCGCATCAGCCACACCGGAGTATAATCTGTCTCTTCCCGGCGGCAGGCTTTTAGAAATTCTTGCTTCATTGCAAAATTCTCCTTCCCGTAACAGCCGGACTTGAACCGGGCCAAACCTCGGCTTAGCAGCGAGAGTTTGTACCAAAAAGAGCAAGTCCGCTTAACTTTTAGTTATTTCGCTATTTTAAGTCGATTTCCTGTTTGCTGCCGGTGCGTTCAAACTATTCTGCCACAAACATGCTGCCTTATTGTTTCCCCTGCCACAGAGGTTTAACCATGGCTATGGAGTCACCGGTACGAGCGGTCTATGGCAGCCGCCCATGTCTAACTAATCATAGGGTTAATATAATCAGAGAGTATAAGTTTTTGGGGTACCTGTCCACTTTTGGGAGTACCCTTTTACTCGCTGATTTGGTAATCTAAGGTTATGGAAGCTAATGTATAAATATTGGCAGTTTGCACGACTTTTTGTTGTGTTTGGCAGAAAGGGTAAGATGGATGTTTCGTGACAGAACTCTGGTAGGATTAATTCTTGCAGTTTTTTCAATGATGCTAGGAGTCGGCATGATTATGGCCTTACTGCCAAAACGGATTATCGATATCACTGGATCGGGGGCAACAGTTGGATATTTGGCATCGGCCTTTGCACTATCATATATTATTTTGCAAGTTCCTATAGGAAATTGGTCTGACAAGATTGGTTTTAGAAAGTTCTTGTTAATCGGATATCTACTATGTTTCCTGACCGGAGCTTTGTACTACTTCGCCAACAGTTCAATGCTTATTTTCCTGGGCCGGGTCTTACAAGGGGCAGGGGAAGCACCGGTATGGGCATTGGCTCCGGCGCTATTGTCCATCAAATTTCCCAATTCCAAGGGGACTGTTATGGGTATGTACAATGCTGCAATTCATTTGGGACTTACTATAGGCCCTATTTTAGGCATTATTGTTGCAAAGGTATGGACTGTTAACCAATTGTTTTTGATTTATGCGATTTCGTGCCTTGTCGGCGCGATCTTCATTTTTCTGACCGTCGATAATGTTAATAGCAAGAGTGCCAAGAGCGAGACCTCTCTGGACTTAAAACATTTGCTGGAACTAGTCTCAAGGCGCAACACATTTATAGCACTTGTAGGCATTGCTTTGTACGGAGCTGGGTATGGCATCTTTTTAACGACTATTCCGGCATTTTTACTGAGCAGTAAAGAGATGAGTCAGACTCTGGTTGGAGTATTTTTCTCCTTGTTTTATGTAGCTATAAGTCTTGCGCAAATAATTACGGGTCGCCTTTCAGACAAAATGGGCAGGGAAATATTTATGATCCTGGGCTTACTGATGGCTGCTGCAGGAACGTTTGTGTTTCCCGGCTTAGGTCAGCCGTGGATCCTTGTCGCTTTAACACTTCCCAGTCTCGGGTTGGGAGTGTTTTATTTGTCATCGATGGCCTTTTTGAATGAAGTAGTACCGGATTCGCTTAAGGGAACCATCTCTGGCGCCTATTATTTATTTTGGGGACTTGGATTTTTCTTTGGTCCGCCACTCATAGGTATGCTAGGAGAACTATCCGAGCATAGTATGGGTTTCTATTTATATTCTCTGGTTCTCACATTGGAAGCCATTACGATGATACTCTTTTATCACGGTAAGGTTAAATTTAGATAGCCATTAGTCAGCTAGTGCTTGTAATTTGCTCGATAGAACTCGAAAGCAAGTAGGCTCTGTTGTCTGTCAGAGGGTGTTATGGGTTTTGATGCGAAGCCTCTTGCGGCTATCAGTCCTATGGTGGGCTGCGATAAGAATTTGAACGGTTGTAAATGTCAAGGAGGAAATTTTCTTTGAGAAACGAACATACCCTAATAACTAAGGGGGAGGACCAATGACGGATTTGGGCTACGTTAATGTGGACGGCAAACGGTTGAGACAGGGGTATACTACGGGTTCGAGCGCCGCCGGGGCGGCAAAAGGGGCTGCCCTATTGTTTGTCAACCGCGTCTTACCTGCAGAAATAGATATTCCCCTGCCTGGTGAAGGCAGGTTGACCCTGCCTGTAAAAGACGGCGAACTCATGGCCGGCGGGGCCAGGTGCTGCGTGGTGAAAGATGGAGGGGACGACCCCGATGTTACCCATGGGCTCGAAATATGGGCCGAGGTTGAGCCCTGGCCGGAAGGGCCGGAGATACTATTTGCGGCCGGCCCCGGAGTGGGCACAGTAACCAAAATGGGTTTACAGATCGGCGTGGGTGAACCTGCCATCAACCCTGTGCCCCGGCGCATGATTACAGAAGCTCTGAGGGAAGCCCTGCCGTCAGGCTGGGGGGCAAAAGTGACCTTAACGGTGCCGGGCGGTGAAGCAGCTGCCAAGAAGACCCTGAATCCCAAGCTGGGAGTCGTGGGAGGGATTTCGATCCTTGGTACCAGCGGCATTGTCCAGCCTATGTCAGAAGAGGCCTTCAAGGCATCCCTGGCGCCCCAACTGGTCCAGGCCAAAACCTGCGGCTACGGGGCTGTGGTGCTGGTGCCAGGACGCATCGGGGCCCGGCGGGCTACGGAGGTCTTCGGGCTGCCCCCCGAAGCTGTGGCCGAGATGAGCAATTTTGTCGGTTTCATGCTGATGGAGTGTACGGCTCAGGGAATCAAAGAAGTGATTCTCATGGGACATGTGAGCAAGCTAATCAAGGTCTCCGCCGGAATTTTTCACACCCATAACCGGGTGGCGGATGGGAGACTGGAGACCCTTGCCGCCTACTGCGCTCTCCTGGGCATGCCAAGGGAGGATATCCAGCAGTTGATGGAAAATGTCACTGTGGAAGGAGCACTGGAACTGGTAGACACGAAAGGTTTCAACGCGGTTTACGCCCTGTTGGCGGCGCGGGCAAGCCAACGGGCCCGGGAGCACACCCATGGAGAACTAAAAGTTGGCACGGTGCTGCTCAATATGGCCGGG
>JAJYNB010000310.1 GCA_021786555.1 Bacillota bacterium
AGCTCACCGCTGACGAGATCCGTACCTTGGCCCGGGAAGTCATGGTCGGGGTGGGAGCCCAGGGTCCAAAAGATTTGGGCAAAGTAATGGGAGCGCTCACCCCCAAGACCAAAGGCAGAGCCGATGGCAAAATTGTCAACCAGATAGTCAGGGAGCTTCTCGGGACTTCTTAAAGTGCTGCAGTGATTTTAGAGCCTGTTTCCTACATGGAAACAGGCTCTAAATTGTTGGTAGACCTTGACATGTGTTACGGACGAACATATAATGTATTCATAATGAGCGTTACTGTTTTGGGGTTGGAGGAACGTATGAAGCGGGATATTAGGGAGATTCTTAATGAACTGGAGCCCAAAGGAAAGGCCCTGCCTTACCTGGAGTTGGATTCCATGATGTTGGCCCAGGTGGTGGAAGTTGCCCAGCGGGTAAGCCAGAACGATATTAACAGTACGCACGTGCAAAACTGGGTAAGGCGCAAATATATTCCGAATCCGCAGAAAAAGAAATACAACCGCGAGCAGGTGGCGAACATCCTGCTGATTAATGACCTGCGCAATATCCTGCCGCTGGAGAAGATCACCAGGCTGTTGGCTTTCGTCAACCAAGATCCCCTGAAGACATATGATGACAGAGTCAACCCGACTAAACTGTACCGGTATTACAGCGAAATTTTTGACCGGGCCATGGATGACTGGCTGAAGTCCCTTCAAGGCCTGGAAAAGGAGGCCAATGATGCTCTAGCCGGAGAGGACCTGGCTCCGGGGGACAGGGACAAGGTCGCTACCACCTTGGTTGTGCTCAATTTGCTGGCCCGGGCCAACCTGTATAAGGAAATTGCGGAACACTGGCTGGAGGGCATAAACACAGGCCGGTAAAAATACACATCAAGGATGAAAAACGCTAATCATAGGTCGGCTGGGGTAGTCGGGCAAATGTTTCCTACACAAAATTTTAACTCTCGGTCCAGGTCCGCCGCGGATTTTGGTCCTATGCTATACCCGTGCTTTGACAAATCCGCCGCCTACATGGGGATTCCTTGGCTGACGGTCAGCACGGCGGCTTGGACTTCCAGAGCCGGGAAAAATTTTGCTCCGGAAAGATTCACCCTCCTGAAGCAGCAATGTCTTCTAAGCAGCGTTTTTCGTTAGAAATCTTGAGTAAAAGGGGGGAATGAGTTTGAGTGCCGCTGTAATCATCGCTTTGGCCGTAACCGGAATAGTTCTGCTGGCAGTGGAGATTTTCGTCATACCAGGTTTTGGGGTCAGCGGTATTTTGGGGATTGTTGCTTTGATGGCCGCCATTTTGATTGGCTCTGATTCGCCGGGAGAGGCTCTGGTGTACACGGTTCTGGCGCTGGCGGTAATCGGGGGGATGGTTTTCCTAGGGTTCAAAAACGGCTTTCTGGCGAAACGCCTTTTCCTGACGGCCCGCCAGACTAACAAAGAAGGGTATGTAGCGCCAAAACCGGATTTTAGCCAGTATGCGGGCCGCTGCGGGGTTGCCCTGAGTCCTTTGCGACCGGCAGGTACGGCGGATTTTGCTGGCGAGCGCCTGGATGTGGTAACGGAAGGCAGTTTTATCCGCAAAGGCGCAGCAGTTAAAATATTGGCTGTGGAGGGAGCCAGGATTATTGTCAGGGAAGTTGAATGAGTATCATGAAGGAGGTGGGCCCGGCTTTAACCGGGCGTTGAAATGAATCCATTGGTATTTACGGTGATATTATTTGCCCTGGCCCTAGTGGTATTGGCGATGCTTTTGACATTCATCCCGGTAGGGCTTTGGATTTCGGCCATGGCTGCTGGGGTAAATGTCGGAATCTTCACTTTGGTGGGCATGCGCTTGCGGCGGGTGCCGCCTCAAAAGATTGTTAATCCTCTGATTAAAGCTCATAAGGCAGGATTGAATGTGACCACAGCCCAATTGGAGGCCCACTACCTGGCTGGGGGTAATGTTGACCGGGTGGTAAACGCCCTGATTGCGGCTGAGCGGGCAGCTATTCCTTTGCCTTTTGAACGGGCTGCGGCCATCGATCTGGCGGGACGGGATGTGCTTCAGGCCGTGCAGATGTCGGTTAATCCTAAAGTTATTGAGACTCCTATCGTTTCTGCCGTGGCTAAAAACGGCATTGAGCTGCGGGTCAAGGCACGGGTCACAGTTCGGGCCAATATTGACCGTCTGGTGGGAGGCGCTGGGGAGGAAACAGTTATCGCCCGGGTGGGTGAAGGCATTGTTACCGCTATCGGCAGCAGCATAGACCATAAGGCTGTGCTGGAAAATCCGGACTTTATTTCCCGCACAGTTCTAACCAAGGGCCTGGATGCCGGTACGGCTTTTGAGATACTCTCTATTGATATAGCCGATGTGGATGTGGGCAAAAATATCGGGGCCCAGCTCCAGACAGACCAGGCTGAAGCCGATAAGCGGATCGCCCAGGCCAAGGCCGAGGAGCGGAGAGCCATGGCCGTGGCCAAGGAACAGGAAATGAAGGCATCGGTGCAGGAAATGAGGGCCAAAGTGGTGGAAGCCGAAGCCGAAGTCCCCAGGGCCATGGCGAGTGCCTTAAGGGAAGGTAAGCTGGGCGTTATGGATTATTACAACATGCAGAATATCATGGCCGATACCCAGATGCGGGATAATATTGCCCGGTCAGGCAGGAGTGACAGTCCTACAGATCCAAACCCCAAGAAATAGGGTGAATGCGCATGAGCTCAATCGTTGTGATGCTGATAATTTTTTCCCTGGTAGGGATGATCGGTTCGGCGGGTAGAAAGAGTGCCCAACCCCGGAGGCCGGGCACACCCTGGAATCCCCCGGGGGCGCCGCCGCGACGGATCATGCCCCGGGAATTATTGGGTGAACCGTGGAGGCAGGGTATGCCCAGTGGTCCGGTGTCTCCCCAGGATGAGCCGGAATCCGGGCAGATTGATCCGGACAGAGAGAAGGAATCTGCCCAACCTCCGGTCTTGTCGCGACAGGCCCAGGCAAAACCAGGAGCAGACAGGGCCATGGACAGCATGCCCCGGCGGTCGGTGGCAGGCCCTTCTATGGATACTGCTTCTAAGGAGGAAGAGCTTGAGCGAGGCGGCGAGACCGGACAGGCGCCGGTATCTGATAAGGCTGCCTTTGAGTTGACAGAGGAAGGCTTGGTTCAAGGCGTTGTCTGGGCGGAGGTACTGAGCCGCCCCAGAGCCCTGCGCCCCTTTCGCGGCCCCAGAACTTAGTCGAGGTTCGATGTTCGAAGTTCGGGGTTCGATTAATGTAGGCTTTGAAGGACATGCATATGTGCATGTAGGTGGAAGAAACTCATGCATTCGAACATGTGCTTCGACTGGTTCCTTGCTATACTCCTTTTGAATAGCCTGGTTTAATCAACAATGTCGTCAAGGCAATTGCCTTGGCTTTTTTTTGTTCCCACGTAGATCCTCCAACCGGATTGTTCCGGGATAACAGCCTGTACTTATTTTCTGGCTCTGAGCATAAATTTTGGTAGGAGGGGGTTGGACATGGTGTTAAAGAAGCTGCAGGCAAACCTGGGGAGCGCTTTGGATATTCCCCAGGACGTGCTGCACGATATTCCCAAAATAACTGTAGTGGGCAACCTGGAGGTCTGGATTGAAAACCATGCCGGTTTGGTGGAATACACCCCGGAAAAGGTGAGGGTGAATACCAGTCTGGGAGTGCTGACTGTTAGCGGCAGTGATTTTGTCCTGGTGCAGCTCTTGCCAACAGAAATTAAGCTGGAGGGCAAGCTGCAGCAGATAAAGTTCGGGGAGGAATAGGCCAATGCTTTTGGCTGGATTGCGGGAGAGGCTGACCGGCGTCTTATCGGTGGAATGCCGGGGGCAGGGTCTGGAGAGGCTTATCAACGCCGCTCATGCCCGGGGGATAGTCTTATGGAACATCCGTAGGGTCGGTCCCGCCGAGGCGCTGTTCAAAATGGCTGCCAGGGATTTTCACCGCCTGCGCCCGGTAATCCGGGGCAGGGGAATCAGGTTAAAAATTTTGCGCAAGACGGGCTTGCCCTTTGTGATCCAGCATCTGAAAAAGCGCAAGGGCATTTTGGTCGGAGTAGTGGCCGGAACTGCTATAATCTATACTCTTAGTTCCTTTGTCTGGTTTATTGATGTTCAGGGTAATAATAAGCTGAGC
>JAJYNB010000198.1 GCA_021786555.1 Bacillota bacterium
CTCAGTTATCCTGGTTTGGCAATCTCTTCATAGGAGAAGCCCATGATTTCCCGCATCACCACCACTACCCGGTAGTCATCAGGCAGGCGCAGGATCAGGCTGTTCAGGTACTGCTGTTCTTCTCTTTCCAAGACCAGTGCTTCCAGATTTGCCCCGGCAGATTCCAGCAGTGTACCGTCGTCCAGCACAGCTGCGCTTATTCTCCCCCGTTTTCTTAGTTCGTCCCGGCAGATGTTGGATACGATATGGTAGAGCCAGGTGCTGAAAGAGGCTTCTCCCCGGTATTTGTCCAGGGATCTGTACAGGCGCAAAAACGACTCCTGTGCCATGTCAGCTGCGTCCTCAACAGAACCCATAAAGCGGCAGGCGATGGAATATACTTTTTTCTCGTACCGCCCCACCAGTTCCTCAAAGGCATACATATCGCCTTCCCTGCTGAGGCGCAGCAGCTCTTCTTCCGAAAGCCTCACGCACAATCAACCTTCCCTGTCGTCTACCTATATCCTTAGACGTATTTTCCGCCTAAAAGTTCCAAAACCATTGGTCACTTGTCTTTTGGCTCCAAAAGCCTGGCCCGGGTGATGCTTCGCTCGCCGAATTTGTCCTTAACCGCATCAATGGCGCGGGCCAGCTTCTCCTTTTCCTTCTTGCTATCGCCAAACCAGGATAACTGAGTGTCGTCCTCGTCCGAAAGGTTATGGAGCGAAATCCCGGCCAGCCTCACCGGATCCCGCAGGGAAATTTCCGCTAACAGTTCACAGGCCGCCTGGTAGATGTCTTCATCCAGGTCGGTCAGGGCGGCCAGTGTCCTGGCCCGGGTAACAGTGCGAAAATCATGGAAGCGGATCTTCAGGCTGATGGTCCTGGCCTTCAAAGCCTCTTTGCGCAGCCGCCTGCCTACGCTGATGGCCAGTTTCAGCAATATGGTTTCGAGTACCTGTCTCTCCCTGACATCCGCATCGAAAGTGATTTCCCGCCCAATTGACTTGGCCTCCCGGCCGCTTTCCACCGGCCGCTCGTCTATTCCCCTGGTCAGTTGGTAAAGCTGTGTCCCCAGGCTGCCGAAAAGCCCTCTAAGATAGCCCTCCTCCAGCCCACGCAAGTCCCTGACGCTTTTGATATTTAACCCATGCAGACGCTCAGCAGTCTTCTTTCCCACGCCCCACACCCGCTCCACCAGCAAGGGGTCGAGAAATTCCTGAACCCGGCCCTGGTCCACTATTACTATGCCATTGGGCTTCTGCAAATCAGAGGCCAGTTTGGCCAAAAACTTGTTGCCTGCCACCCCAACGGAGGCGGTGAGGTCCAACTCCCCGGCAATGCGGTCCTTGATCTCCCGGGCAATTGAGGGAGCAGAGCCGAACAAAAGGGTCGAACCGCTCACATCCAGGAATGCTTCGTCCAGGGAAAGCGGTTCCACCAACGGTGTATAATCGAAAAAAATCTTGTGGATTTCTTTGGAAACCGCCCTGTATTTGGCGCCGTTAACAGGCAGAAATACGGCAGAGGGGCAGCGCCTGTAAGCCTCCGCCAAAGGCATGGCCGAGTGGATGCCAAATCTGCGGGCCTCATAGGACGCCGTGGAAACCACCCCGCGGCTCTGGGGATTGCCTCCCACGACCACCGGCTGGCCCTTTAACTCCGGCCTGTCCCGCTGCTCCACCGCAGCGTAAAAGGCGTCCATATCAACATGGATTATTTTTCGCGTGTCCATTCAAATATCCCCGAAAAAATCTTTTCTAAGCAGTACATTCGTTCGGTTTATAGAGAAATCCTGCAAAATATATGTTAAAATCATTGTTATTCCGGAACTTTTTTAACACAATTTAGACTAGGTCAAACTCTTGCGAAAACAAAACTCTTGTGTTATTATATCAAGGTATCAAATGCCGAAGTGGCGGAATAGGCAGACGCGCTGGTCTCAAAAACCAGTGGTTTTACGACCGTGCCGGTTCGACCCCGGCCTTCGGCACCAACGATTTCATGGCATTTTGTTAGGCGGCCAAAATGGTAAATGCCCAACTAAATTAAAAAAATCAAACACAAGGCATCGTCTTTAGTGCGATGCCTTGTTCCTTTTTTGCAGTTTTCCCTTAACCCAATTCAAGCTCAATACTACCCCTTTTCTCCTACTCTTTTTTATTATCTCTAATATAGCTTTTGGAAGGGGCAGTAGAAAGATGAATAATCGGCCTGTCTACCCTTCGGAAATACATGGGACAATGTGCTTTTCCTCCCTCAATAAATAGAGATTTATACTCTTTATTTTAACTCATTTTATATAACCCCGTGCAAGACTTTCGTACGGTCTTACGCGTCTTCTCTTTGTTAGTTGCGCATGAAGGGGACGCAGATTACCAAGTCTGATGCTGATACGGATTGTTCAATCGGGAGCAAGTACTGTTGACTGATATGCTTATAAAACATGCTAAGATAATTTACCTTGTGGCATTCCCCACAGCCCGCCTGGCTGTGGGCAGAAATTCCTACGCAGCTCTTTTTTTATGGGAAATGCCAAAACGTAACTAGGCATATTCTTTTTGTTTAAAATCAGTTTATAAAACGTTTAAAAATTCCTGTTATCATATAAACAACAATCACTGGTGACCTGACAAGCATTAACACCGGGAGGAACAACTATGAAAATTTTGATGATAATCCTTGGGCTGATTTGGAGTATGGTTCACAGCCTTTTCGCTTCGACCCCGCCCCAGTTAGCGTCCCAGTCCAATTATACTGCTGGCAGTTCTGTGGTTGCGGTTGCAGCGAGCAAATTTGAGCCGCGCCATATTCCAACTAACCTGCGCCGCCTGCCGCGAAACCAGGCGGTTTACGCTGTAAAGACTGCCGGCCAGGTCAGCGTTCGGGCTGGGGACAGGGGTGTCTCCGGCAGCACAGTGCAAAGCGCCAGCCAAATCGTACAGGACTTGTCCCTGCCCACCCTGAAAAATACCCTTGGTTTGGCCCCGTCCCAGAACCTGAATATTGTATTGTTCTCAGCCAAAAACACTTATGCCAGTGCCTTACGCAAGGCGGGCGTTCCCTCCGGCTCAGTCCCCGCCTTGGTTGCCAATACCGGCGGACTCACCGTTGGTTCGGATATCTGGATTCCCCTGTATGCCCTGAAGGACAAGTCAGACCTGGCTGATGTGCTGACACATGAGATGACCCACGTTATTTTTAATCAAATGGGCATCGGGGAAAAACTCCCTACCTGGCTGAATGAAGGCACGGCCTGGTACGAGGGGCTCACCGCCCAGGCATCTGTGAACCAAGCCGAAACACTACGGGATATAACGGCTTTTCACCGGGACGTCTCCCAGGCTGCTGCCGCGGGCAGGCTGCTTCCCCTTTCCGCCAACGAGCAGCAGATCTTAAGTGCGCCCTATAACGTGGAATTTGAAGACTTCATGGCTGCCCAGTACCTGATCCAACATTACGGCAACGCCTCCTTTGCCTCGTTCTTGAGACAGGTAGCAAACGAAGATGTTTCCCAGAGCTTTGTGTCCCAATTCCATATCTCCATCGGGACCTACGAAACTTCAACCTACCGGTCGCTAATGTAAACCGCGCATAAAAGGGTATGGTTTTCTGAGTGAAAACCATACCCTTTTAACGTTGCAGCCTGAGAACTTAACCCGCTATACTCGCACACCGCGACGCACAAACTAAAACCGCCCCTATGCGGGGCGGTTGGAACAAAGCATTTTTTCGGGGGGGAACGCCGTTATCCGGTTGGTTGAACACAGACTTACAAACCTCTGAAATTTCTCCACAACTTTCTAGGTCAGATTCAAACAAGGAACTCCTTGGCGCTAACGGACAGGCTTTCACACATGGGTTAAACACTAACTCACAGGCGAGATTACCCTAAACCAAGCTATTACACACAGTAACACTTGCAATCACCGGCGTTCCCCTTAACTAAATTATACTCACTCAAAGCGCTCCCGTCAAACCTTTCTTTTTTACTATTCAGGTATTCAGACTCCTGAATAGTAACTATTCAGGTATTCAGAATTCAGGAGTCAGAATTCAGAATACTTGGAGATGATAAACCATTCTCTCATTCTGACTCCTGACTCCTGATTAGTTACCCTGAATAGTTACAATTGCCTTAAGAAAAACCCTCCTTTTTT
>JAJYNB010000004.1 GCA_021786555.1 Bacillota bacterium
GGTTAAAAGTTGGTAATTCACCTTTCTACGTTGTAAGTTTTAATCTCTCTCTTGAAGTCATACGGGCTCTTACCGGAAGCATAGGAATCGTGCTGAGTGTACCCATTACCATATACATTTCAGTAATGCTGCTTAACAAACGTAAGATTGGAGACAAATTAGAAGCATGAGCGTACCCTTGGCATTATTAATTATTCTATTTATTTTAATGGCAGTTGTGGGCGGAAAAAGAGGTGTTAAATCCTTTTTCACCTTATGGTTTAATTTCGTCACGTTGTTTATCATGCTTATCTTAATAGCATTCAATCTTGACCCGGTAAAGGTAACTGTCTTTGGCAGTGTCATCATCAGTTCAATTACTTTATTTTATATTAATGGCTTCAAAAAGAAGACAGTCTCAGCTTTGGTATCTGTTGTATTAGTGGTGCTGCTCACGCTGCTCATAACCAACGAGATGGGAACTAATGCAAACATCCAAGGATTTAGTGCTGAGCAGTCCGAGAGCATTGCATTTTTAACAAGTTATGTGCAGCTTAATTTTGAGAAAATAGTAATATGCGAAATTTTGATTGGATTGCTGGGTGCAATTATCGATGTATCCATCTCAATAGCTTCATCAATGAATGAAATATATAAGAACAATGTGTTGATTACCAAAAGCAGTTTGTTTGGATCTGGAATTAACATTGGCAAAGATATTTTGGGAACAATGACAAATACATTGCTTTTTGCGTATATTGGCGGATTCATGCCTTTACTAATCTGGTTCAACAAACTCAACTACACACTCTCAGACATATTAAATGCCAAGGTATTTGTCTCAGAAGTTTTTCAAATTTTGTGCAGCGGTATAGGCGTTATACTAATCATACCTGTTACCGCCTTTGTTACAGCAATGGTATTGCGTTTTAGATTTCCATTTAAACTGCCTGGATAAAAGCAAAAAGAGCTTGCGACAAGTGTTGTCAACTGTTGTCAGGTGGCAGCACAGCTTACAGCGTGAGTTGAAAAGATCCTGGCCAAATCCCAGATGTTTTGCGGCTGAGCTTTTTGGCACCGCTTTTGCTATGGGTTAAGACAAGGACAGCATGGGAAAGGATGATCAAGATGCGGGAAGCAGTGATTGTGAAGGCGGTTCGCACTCCTGTCGGGCGCCGGAACGGGGTCCTAAGCGGGATCAGGTCAGAGGATTTAGCGGGAATGGCGCTTAGAGAATTGGTGAACAGGGCCGGGATTGATCCGGCTTTGATTGAGGACGTGATTATGGGCTGTGTCTCCCAGGTGGGAGAACAAGCCCTGTGCATCGGCCGGCAGGCGGCTCTGATCGCCGGCTACCCGGTACACGTCCCGGGTGTGACCATTGACCGCCAGTGCGGCTCCAGCCAGCAAGCGGTGCATTTTGCCGCCCAGGCTATTCTCAGCGGCGATATGGATATTGTTGTGGCGGCAGGCATCGAAAACATGTCACGGGTACCCATGGGCACCAGTTTCCGGGGGACTGAATTCAGCCAGGAACTTACCTCCCGGTACGAAATAATCAACCAGGGGTTGTCGGCGGAAAGAATAGCGGACAAGTGGGGCTGCAGCCGGGGCCAGTTGGATGAGTTTTCGCTACAGAGCCACCTGAAGGCCATCAAAGCCCAGGATGAGGGCCGTTTTGACCGGGAAATCATGCCCGTTGAAGTAACCCTGCCCGACGGCGGCAGGACGCTTGTGAAAAGTGACGAAGGCCCCCGCCGCGGCACCTCGCTGGAAAAATTGGGCGAGCTCAAATCCCCGTTCAAGGAAAACGGCAAGATTACCGCGGGAAACGCCAGCCAGATCAGTGACGGTTCAGCGGCAATATTGTTAATGTCCAGGGAGAAAGCCGAGGCATTAGGCTTAAAGCCGCGCTGCAGGGTAGTGGCCCGCAGTGTGGTCGGTTCAGACCCCACCTTGATGCTGACAGGGCCAATCCCCGCCACTGCCATGGTTTTGGCCAAAGCGGGTTTAACCATCAAGGACATCGATGTGTTTGAAGTGAATGAAGCCTTTGCGCCTGTTGCCTTGGCCTGGTTACAGGAGACCGGAGCTGATCCCGCCAAGCTTAACCCTAACGGCGGGGCTATAGCCCTTGGGCATCCTTTGGGAGCCAGCGGCGCGCGTTTAATGACTACCATGTTGTATGAATTGGAGAGAACAGGCGGCCGGTACGGGCTGCAGACCATGTGTGAAGGCCATGGCATGGCTAATGCCACCATCATCGAACGGCTGGACTAGGAGGTTAAATTGCCTCTATTTTACGCATACTCATAAAGCGGAAAGGGGAAAAAACGGTGGAAATAAAAAGCAAAGTTGCCTTGGTTACCGGCGGGGCCTCGGGACTGGGTGAAGCCAGCGTGAGAAAGATTATTGCCAACGGGGGCAAGGCGGTAGTTGCGGATTTGGCGGAGGACAGGGGCAAAAGCCTGGTTGACGAACTGGGT
Organism: Bacillota bacterium; assembly: GCA_021786555.1. GTDB lineage: Bacteria > Bacillota > Desulfitobacteriia > Desulfitobacteriales > JAJXUE01 > JAJZPO01. Next base: position 2,466 of record JAJYNB010000004.1, read on the forward strand.
GGGAGCGCAATCTTTGTAAAGACCGATGTTACCGACGAGGCCAGTGTCCAGGCCGCGGTTGACAAGGCTTTTGAAGCCTTTGGGGCGCTGCACATTGTGGTCAATTGCGCCGGCATCGGAGTAGCGGAAAAAGTGCTAGGCAAACAGGGAGCTCACAGCCTGGCCAATTTCACGCGGGTGGTGCAGGTCAATTTAATCGGCACCTTTAACGTGATCAGGCTGGCAGCCGTGAAAATCTCCGCCAATGTTCCCAATAGTCAGGGTGAACGGGGGGTAATAGTCAATACCGCATCCGTAGCCGCCTTTGAGGGACAGATTGGGCAGGCAGCCTACAGCGCTTCCAAGGGCGGCGTAGTCGGGATGACTTTGCCTATAGCCAGGGAATTCGCCGCCCACGGTATCCGGGTCATGACCATTGCCCCGGGCCTGTTCGAAACCCCTATGTTCGACTCCCTTCCCGACGGTGTGCGGCAGGCCTTGGGAGCTATGGTTCCGTTCCCTTCCCGTTTGGGTTACCCGGAGGAGTATGCTCTCCTGGTCAAAAGCATTATTGAAAACCCCATGCTGAACGGCAGCACTGTCAGGCTGGATGGGGCGGTCAGGATGCAGCCCAAATAGAGGCGGGATTTACCGGCCAACGCGGTGTGCCTGGCCGTAAATGATGGCCGGAGAGGGGATAGGATATGGAACTTTACCAAGAAGAACACGAGATCTTTCGTGCCAGTTTTAAAAAGTTTATTGAGGCTGAGCTGGTCCCTCAGGTTGAGGCATGGGAGGAAAATCACGAAATCCCGCGGAAAATCTGGAAAAGGTTTGGCGAACAGGGTTACCTCTGCTCCTGGGTGGATGAAAAATACGGCGGAGTAGGCGTGGACTTTCTTTATTCGGTCATAATTAACTATGAGCTGGCCCGGGCCGGTATCAGCAGCGGGATTGGGCTGCACAGCGACATTATTGCCCCTTACATTAACAGTTACGGTACGGAGGAACAAAAAGAAAAGTGGCTGCCCGGCTGTACCACGGGCGAAACCATCCTCGCTATCGCCATGACCGAGCCCAATGCCGGTTCGGATTTGCAGGGGATAAAAACCACGCTGGTAAGAGATGGCGACGAATATGTGATTAACGGCCAAAAGACATTTATCACCAACGGGATCGCCGCCGATCTGTTTGTTGTTGCCTGCAAAGATCCCCAAGCCGCGTCCGCCGGCAATGGGATCAGCCTGATTGTGGTGGAAGCTGGAACTCCCGGCTTTACCAAAGGGCGGAAACTGGACAAACTGGGTTTGCACAGCCAGGATACCGCGGAGTTGTTTTTTGATAACTGCAGGGTTCCCGCAGGCAACTTACTGGGCCAAGAGGGCAGGGGGTTTGCCTATTTGATGCAAAAGCTGCAGCAGGAAAGATTGCTTTCTGTTATCGCCTCCCAGGGTTTGGCCGAGAAGATGCTGGCTGACGCCATCGAGTACGCCAAAACCAGGCAGGTTTTTGGCCAACCGGTCGGCAAATTTCAGCACAACGCTTTCAAGATCGCAGAAATGGCTGCTGAGGTAGAAATAGGCCGGACATTTTTGGAGAGCCTGATTGCTGACCATTTCCAGGGGAAAGAGATTGTGACCAGAGTTTCCATGGCTAAATTCTGGATTGCCGAGATGGCGAACCGGATC
>JAJYNB010000322.1 GCA_021786555.1 Bacillota bacterium
GTGGTGTGGATTGAAAAAATTATGCATTTCAGCATATAATAAATTATTGTAATTACTCAGGAGACAGGAGTCAGGACAGGAGTCAGAATGAGAGAACGGTTTATCATCTCGGGGCATTCTGAATACCTGAATAAATGTTACGGGCTCAGGTTGAAAAACCGCCTTAGTTTTTGACCTGAGTTTTTCTATTAGCTGTATAGTGTTCAGGGAGTCAGAATTCAGGAGTCAGAATTCCATGCCGCTTAGCGGCACCAGTAATGAATGAAACAGGCGAAAAGCCGTTTTCATATTCTGACTTCTGACTCCTGAATTCTGAATTCTCGTAGCTTGACGATATGGTTGGAGGGGTCAGCCTTGTTAAGAATAACCGATACTACTTTGCGCGATGCTCATCAGAGCCTCTGGGCCACCAGGATGCGGACTGCCGATATGCTGCCTGTGCTGGTAGAGCTGGATAACGTAGGTTATCATTCCCTGGAGGTATGGGGCGGCGCAACTTTTGATGTCTGCATGCGCTACCTGGATGAAGATCCATGGGAACGGCTGCGCACCATCAAAAAGCATGTGACCAGGACACCTTTACAGATGCTGCTGCGGGGCCAGGCACTGGTGGGCTACCAGCATTACCCCGATGACGTGGTTAAATCCTTTGTCCGTAAAGCGGTGGAAAACGGCATCGACATCATCCGGATTTTCGACGCGCTTAACGATGTAAGAAACATGGAGGTATCGATGGAAGCGGCCCGGGAGGCGGGCGCGCATGTACAGGCTTCCGTGGTTTACACCATCAGCCCTGTACATACGACGGAGCACTACCTGGAAACTGCTCTAAAACTGGAAAGCATGGGCGCCCATTCTATCTGTATCAAGGACATGGCCGGCCTGCTTACTCCTTTTAAGGCAAAGGACCTGGTAAGCCGCTTCAAAGCAAGTCTGAAAGTTCCCATCCAGCTCCACAGCCACTATATTGGCGGTATGGCCCTGGGCGCTTACCTCTTGGCGGCTGAGGCAGGAATTGATATAATTGATACGGCTTCCGTCCCTCTGGCCTTCGGCGCTTCCCAGCCGCCGGTGGAAACCGTGGTGCGTGCCCTGCAGGATTCACCTTATGACAGCGGTTTGGACATTCACAGCCTGTTTAAGATAGCCAGGTACTTTGAGGGATTGCGGCAGGAAAGAGGTTTTGAACGGGGCGTTACCCGGATTACCGATATGCGGGTCTTTGACCACCAAGTGCCCGGCGGCATGATTTCCAATCTGGTATCGCAGCTGGAACAGCAAAAAGCCTTGGACCGGCTGCAGGAAGTGTTGGAGGAGATACCCAGGGTGCGCAAGGACCTGGGGTATCCGCCTCTGGTAACCCCAACGAGCCAGATTGTGGGTACCCAGGCGGTATTAAACGTTCTTTCAGGGGCAAGATATAAATTACTCCCGGGTGAGGTCAAGGCTTATGCCAAAGGACTCTATGGCGCTGCCCCGGCTGAAATCAAGCCTGAAGTCCGCAAGCAAATCATCGGCGCTGAAGAGCCGGTTACCTGCCGCCCTGCCGACCTCCTGCCGCCTGGGTTGGAGCGCTGCGCGGGGGAAATTGGCAGTTTGGCTCAGAATGAGGAAGACGTGCTGTCCTATGCACTGTTTCCCCAGATTGCTCTGAAGTTTTTCGAAAACCGGGACAGGAACAGCCTGGATTCGATACAGGCTGTTACCCCGGTGGAATCTAAGGAGGATACCAGGATGAATTTACAGGAAATCAAAGAGCTGATAAAAATGTTGAACGAAACTGAGATCAGCGAGTTAAACCTCGAAAGTGAAGGAGTAAAGATAAATATCAAGAAGGGCGCTGCGGCTTTGCCTGCCGTTTCCGCACTGCCAGTAACAGCTCCGGCGCCTGTATCAGCAGTGCCTGAGGTCCATGCCGTGCCGGCGCAGCCTGCAGGGTTTGATTCCAATCTGGTTCCGGTGACCGCCCCTATGGTGGGAACCTTCTACCAAGCGACCTCACCTGACTCGGACCCGTTTGTGGAAGTGGGCTCCAACGTCAAGGCGGGACAGGTGTTGTGTATTATCGAGGCCATGAAGCTGATGAACGAAATCGAAGCCGAGGTGACGGGAAAAATTGCCCGCATCCTGGTAGAGAACGGCCAGCCTGTAGAATACGGACAAACCATGTTCCTGATTGAGAAACAGTAGAGGGGTAGAAAATATGTTCAAGAAGATTCTGGTCTCCAACCGGGGGGAAATAGCGCTCCGGGTCATCCGGGCGTGCCGTGAAATGGGCATTAAGACAGTAGCCGTGTTTTCTGAGGCGGACCGGAATTCTCTCCATGTCAGGGAGGCCGATGAAGCTTTTTGCATTGGGCCGGCAGCGGCGGCAAAAAGCTATTTGAATATCCCCAATATTATCAGCGCCGCGGAAGTTGCCGGAGTGGACGGTATCCACCCCGGTTACGGGTTTCTGGCTGAGAATGCTTATTTTGCGGAGATTTGTGAAACTTGTAATATAAAGTTTATCGGCCCCCGGGCGAAAGCGATTGAGATGATGGGAGACAAGGCAACCGCCCGTAAGACCATGATTGAGGCCGGCGTTCCAGTGGTTCCCGGCTCGCCCGGTGTTATCGCCAGCGTCGGGGAGGGCGTGGAAACAGCCCGTTCTATCGGCTATCCGGTAATGATTAAAGCCTCGGCGGGCGGCGGCGGTAAGGGACTGCGGATTGCCCAGAGCGAGGAGGACCTGCTGCAGGCCATGCAGACAGCCATGGCAGAAGCCCAGGCTGCCTTTGGCAACCCGGAAATCTACCTGGAAAAATACGTGGAAGAACCGAGACATATCGAGTTCCAGATCCTTGCGGATGAACATGGCAACACCGTCCACCTGGGTGAAAGGGACTGCTCCCTGCAGCGGCGCAACCAGAAGCTGATTGAAGAATCCCCTTCCGCAGCCCTGAATCCCAAGCTGCGGGAACAAATGGGAGAGGCTGCGGTAAAAGCTGCGAGGGCAGCTAATTATTCCAACGCCGGGACTATCGAGTTCTTGCTGGATAAACACAACAATTTTTACTTCATTGAGATGAACACCCGGATTCAGGTGGAGCATCCGGTGACAGAGCTGGTAACAGGGATCGACCTGGTCAAGGAACAGATAAGACTGGCAGCGGGTGAGCAACTCGGCTATACCCAAGCGGATATCAGGATCAACGGCTGGGCCATGGAGTGCCGGATTAACGCCGAAAATCCGGAAAAGAATTTCCTGCCTTCTCCTGGGCGGATTTCGGGCTACCATCCGCCAGGCGGCTTTGGCGTGCGGGTGGACAGCGCTGCCTATGCCGGTTACAGTATCCCGCCCTTTTACGATTCTATGGTCGGCAAGCTTATCGTCTGGGGACGGGACAGGGATGAAGCTGTAAACCGGATGAAGCGGGCCTTGCTGGAGTTTGAAATCGTTGGAGTGCCTACTACCATCCCTTTTCATCTCAAAGTTTTGGACAACGCCTTTTTCCGCCGCGGTGAAGTATACACAAACTTTATCCAGCGCCGCATCTTGGGAGAGTAAAATCCGCGTAACTACTCAGGAGTCAGGAGTCAGGAGTCAGGAGTCAGGAGTCAGGAGTCGGAATGAGAGAACCGGCGAAAACATTTGAAGACTACTGGTATGGCAGAAGGCGCACTTGTTCGTGCTTGCGGTTTATCGTCTATCCGGGACGTTTCCGAAGTATGAGATTTACGGTTTGTCATCGCAATTTCGGCGTGCAGCCGTCTCTATAGCTGCGAATATTGCGGAAGGTTTCCGTAAACTCTGAATTCTGAATACCTGAATAGTTACAAATCCGCAGTAAACTAATCAGAAATATATATTTTAGATGTTGACATTAACAGCTAGGGTGCATATAATTACCCTAAGGTAATAATCAGGAGCCAAGTAGACAGAATGAGAGAGCCTAAAGTATTCTGACTTCTGACTTCTGACTTCTGAATTCAGCTGCCTCGAACAACTTTATACTTTATTCTTCTTATCCAGAGTGGTGGAGGGACTGGC
>JAJYNB010000301.1 GCA_021786555.1 Bacillota bacterium
CGTTGGTAACGCAGATAGCGTCATAAGATGAGTCAATAATGGCATTGAGTTCACGGTTAATGGCCTGAACCGTATCCAGTTCCTGTGAAACTCTTTCCACCTCGGAAATATCCTGGAACCAGACCACAGCCCCTGTCAGTCCGCCCCGGTAGCGCACCGCTGCCCGATTGACCATGAACCACTTTTCACCCAGGCAAAACTTTTGATTATGCTGGGTCTCTCCGTCTAAGCGCACCTGGGGCAGTTGGGAGTGGGGAATAACATCCTGTACCACTTTGCCCAACACATCAGCGGACTCCAGGCCCAAAAAGCCGCCGGCTACCCTGTTGCAGATAAGCACCCGGTCTTTATGGTCAATAGCCAGCACTCCGAATTCCACTGTGTCCAAAACGGCCAAAATTTGCTGAATACCTACCGCCATTTTCCCACCTCGAAGTAAGACCTCCCGGGTAAGACGGATCTCTCAGCCTGTATCATAACCCAGGAGCAAATTTTCTGATGAGTTCAGGGGTAATTTTATCAACCGCTCCTGGTTAAAAACAACATTTTTTCCGTCAACAGTTGATTGGGACGGTTTATTGGGCAAAAGGCAGAGATTTCCAAGGCAAAATTGGTTCACTGCGCAAAAAAATTGATTCAGAAATGGCATGCCGCAAGACAGAATAAGAGACCTGGCACCGGTGCCAGGTCTCTTATTCTGTCTTGGTAAAATCTGAGCTTCAATTGTTTTCATAGAGAGCACCCTGGCCGCCCCCAGCCGCGGTGTCATGGACCTGCCGCCAGGACGGATGCTCCTCCATGTGACGGAACTCCCTGATCAGCAGGGTGCTGAGGCCGAGAACTCCCATGATGGTTCCGCCGGTCCGCATGACCACCTGGGCAGTGGCGATGCCGTGCTGCAGGATAAAAGATGTCAAAGCATAGCTGACCGGGCCCAGTCCCATGGACATCAGGTTTAACAAGGCCATGACGCGGCCCAGCATCCCGCGCTCGGAGACCGTTTGAATGTAGGTAATCACAGGGATGTTTACCATGCTCATCATCAGGCCCGTAACAAGCATGGCTGCCAGTCCGAAGCCAAGGGACTGCATAAACCCTGCCGCGGCTATAGCGGCGCCCATCACTGCTACAAATAGGGAGAGGATGCGGTAGTGACCCCGGAATCCCTTTAAGGCTCCGGTTAACAGTCCCCCGGCAATAGCGCCAAGCCCCACCGCCCCTTCAAGATAGCCAAAGGCGCTCCCGTCCCAGCCCAATTGTTTCACCAGCACCGGCAGTGCAATGTTTAGAGGACCCATGACCAGAAGGTTAATAAACAGGGCTACCAACATAATCACCGCAACCGGCCGTATGGTTAGAACGTAACGGATTCCGGCGGACAGGTCACGCAAGACCGAACTGCGGGACAACGCTGTCTCCTCCTGTGAACCCTGGCTCTGCCGCAGCCTCATGGTGGACAGAATCAGGGCGCTTAAAAGAAAGGCAAGAGCCATAGCTTGGAAACGCAGCGGGTAGCTTCCCAGGCGCAGCAGCAAGGAAGCCAGCAGGGGGCCCATAATCATGCTGAGTTGCTGGGATGTCTGGAGCAGGCTGTTGGCCGGGGCCAGGTGCTCTTTTGGCACCACAGTGGGCAGCATGGAGTCCCGGGCCGGCCAGAAAAAGGCATCCACCACCCCAAACAGGGTAGCCATAGCGTAGACAGCCCCTTGCACGAAGGCTGGGCCTGACCTGCCCAGGGCAAAGCTGAAGGCGCCCAAAACAGCAGCCCTGGCCAGAAGTGAAAACAGGAGTATCTTTTTCCGGCTGATACGGTCTGCCAACACGCCGCCGGCCAACATAAACACCAAACGCGGCAGGGCCAAACAGAGCAGGGTGGCACCCAGGGCCCCTTCGGAACGAGTTACGTCAATCACAAACCAGGTGATAATGATATAGTTGGCGGAATCACCCAGGGCTGACAACAGCGTGACCCCCCAGAAGCGGATGAAATTAGCGTCGTGTAGAAATGAGCGGTCTGAGTCACGCTTGCTGATCCTGTCCCTCTCCCTTCATCATTGCCGCTGCCCGCTTAAGAGGTTAACCTCAACAGGTTTGTAGATCCGGCCCGGCGCCAGGATGGAATAAATAGCCTTCACTCCATCTAAGATTATCACAGAAATATTAACTATGTCAATGTTTACATCAATATTATTGATATGTTTATTAATTATATTTGTTCTGTATAAGTCTATTCATGCCCCGGGCCAACTAGCAGAACGCTTCGTATTTAGGACAAGGGGACGGTTCTGCTGTCCCAGTGGGACTTGTTTAAGGAGTCTTGGATTGTCACTTTGCACGTTCCAGGCTGAAAAAAGCAAGCCAGCAGGGCCGGTCCCCGCTGACTTGCTTTGGTTCTACACCGAATGCTCGTACATCACTGTACCGCAGTCCCTGAGGTCATACCCTCCAAGGACCTCAACCTGACTGTGGAAATCCTCCGAGCGCAGCACCTGGAGCACCGCCTGCACGTGCGGCAGGTCCAAAAACTCTGCAGCGATGCACAGATCGTAGCGTTCTTCCGCTACCGGCACAAATTCCAGTTCCAGGGCCTGGGCTGCAGCCAAGACCCCGAGTCCGCAGTCGGCGGAGCCGCCGGCCACGCTGGCGGAGACCGCCATGTGGGTGAATTCCTCCCGCGCATAGCCCTGAATAGAGTCAGGATCAATTCCCTCCCGTTTCAGGCTGTAATCGAGTAAAACCCTTGTCCCCGAACCTGACTGGCGGTTGACGAATGTTATATCCGGCCGGGCCAGGTCCTTTAGCCCCTTAATGCCCTTGGGATTGCCTTTAGAGGTCATCAGGCCCTGAATCCGGTAGGCCATATTGACCAGTACCGCAGGGGTACCGGCTAACAGCTTCTCTATGTAGGCACGGTTGTACTCTCCGGACTGCTCATCCAGCAAGTGGACCCCTGCCAGGTGGGCTTCCCTGCGCCGCAGGGCCAAGAGGCCTCCCAGGCTTCCCACATGGGCCGAGGAAAAATAATAGGCGGGAAAAAGAGAGTGCAGCCGGTCACCCAGGATGTCCAAGGCCGGATCATGGCTGCCGATAGCCACAACGGTCTGCCGGATTTCGCGCAAGGGGCGGAGGAGCTTCACCTGTACAGCCTGGCCCGGGTGAAATCCTTCCGACAGGCGGTCTACCTGGACTACACCGTCCGCCCGTACCAGGGAAGAGACCAGCCCGGCCCCCCGGGCCAGCGGGGTTGCGGTCAGCCTATCCCCCACCTGACCCAGCTTCACCCTGACAAACTCATCTACCCCTAAGGGAGAAACCAGTTTGCGGGTCAACACAGCTCCGGTTTCCTCTTCTTCCACACTGATGCCCAGCTTCGAGGCTAAAACCGGCGCCGCAAACAGCCGGAAGGTCAGCGCTGCTGAAACAGGGTAGCCGGGCAGCCCTATCACCGGCTTTTCTCCCACCACGCCCAGGATCACAGGCTTGCCCGGCTTGATGGCCACACCGTGGGCCACCACCCGGCCCAATTCCCCAATCAAGCGCGCGGTGAAATCCTCCCTCCCAGCGGAAGAACCTGCGTTGATAATCACCATGTCTGAGTCTGAGACTGCCCTGGACAGCCGCTCCTTGAGCAGTTCATAGTCATCCTGGGTGATAGGATAACGGCACACCTCTCCGCCCAGCTGTTCTACCATTCCTCCCAAGAGGCGCGAGTTAAATTCAATGATTGAACCCTTCTCCAAGGGTTCCCCGGGTTCCACCAATTCTGTCCCTGTCGGCATGATTGCGACCAGGGGCCTGCGCCTTACCGCAACCCCGGTGAGACCGCCGGCGTAAAGGGCGGCCAGGTCCACCGGGCGGATGCGGTGGTTGCCGGGCAGGAGCATCTCAGTTGCTACCAGGTCTTCTCCCATGACCCGTACATGCTGCCACGGAACGGCCCCGAGCGTAATTTCGATCCTTCCCTCCGCGGGGAAACTCACGTCTTCCACCCGGATTACGGCGTCAAATCCGTCCGGCAGCGGGTCGCCGGT
>JAJYNB010000372.1 GCA_021786555.1 Bacillota bacterium
GAAGATGTGGCTGCTTCAGGGAGGGTGAACATTTCTGGAACAAATTTTCACCTGGCTCTGGTAGTCCGAGCCGCCGTGCTGACCGTAAGCCAAGGAATACCCGTGTAGGCGGCGGATTTGTCAGAGCACGGGTAAAGCATAGGACCACTGTCGTAAGTCATACCAAGACCGAGAATTGAAAATTTGTGGAAGAAATGTTCACCCGACTGCCCCAGCCGACCTGTACTTAGCGTTTTTCATCCTTAGTACAAGTGCTCTACCTCTCCGCGGGTCTGGGATCGCCCACCCGCTGGGCGTAAGCGGAAGCGCGGCTTTTCATCAACAGGCCGATAAGACCCGCCAGGACCGGGAGCAGGAACAGGACCACAACTGCAGTGTGCAGGCTGTACAGGTCGGCGATTTTTCCAACCAGAACTACCAGCAGGCCCCCCAACCCCCCGGCAAACCCCATGCTGATACCCGCTGCCAGGGACTTATTATTGGGAATGGCCTCCTGGGCAGCCACCACGGTCACCGAGAAATTGGACATCAGGGCGGCCCCGGCCAATCCCAGGAACACAGTGCTTAAAGTTCCATGACTATACAGGAAGGCAAAAAACAAAGGCGTAGCCAGCAGGAGCGAACCCACCACCAAGCGCTTCCGGCCGTAATAGTCGGAGATAAAACCTCCGACCACCCCGCCCAAGGCCCCAGTGAAGAGCATAATGAACAACAGGTGACCCGCCGCTATGGTGGACAGCTTTTCAGCTTTAAAATAGAGCGGCAGGATGGTAAGCATGCCTGTGTAGGCCATGGCACGGATGGCGATGACCAGGGTAATAGCCGAAAGTTCCCGGGCTGCCTGCCGCAGAGAACTCAGAACTTCAGGCAGGGACGGGGCATTGCCCCTAAGCGCATCATTGTGGGGCGCAAACAGGAGAAGAAGAACTGCGACGAAAATCCCCGGTACGATGGTATATATGGTTACGCCAAGGCCGTAGGCATGAAATAAAGGGATAAGCAGCAAGGGACTGAGTGCGAAACCAACATTGCCAAAGGCGACAAAAATCGAGAGCAGGACCGCCTTGTGGCTGCCGCTGACCACATTGACCATAGTGGAAGCCTGAGGATGGAAGGCAGCTGTACCCAGGCCGGCCAAGGCGGAAAGGGTTACCAGTAAATAATAATTATGGACAATACCCGTCAGACTCAGCAGCGCTGCCATCCAGATGGTGCCCACATGGACCAGCCAGCGTTTTCCCTGACGGTCCAGGTAATAGCCGATAAAGGGCTGCACAAAAGAAGAACTGATGGTAAAGGCCGAAACCAGGATAGCAGCCCGGGTGGCGGTGAAGCCGGTAGCAACCACCAGAAAGGGCAGCATCTGGGGCAGAAAGTTGGCATACATGTCGTTGAGCAGATGGGCGATGGAAAGTATGCCGATGGTGGAATATTGAATTGAATCGGATTTCTGGTTCACTGTTATCTCTCCTGTCATTCTTTTTAAAGGAATTCAGAATTCAGGAGTCAGAATTCAGAATACCCCAAGCTTAATCAGCTAGGATATCGGGGACGGTTCTGACGTCCTAGCAAATCTTGTTGCATTTTAATCCTTGCATGGGATTCCTTCGTAATTTCCTTTGGTGCGTCAAGCAGGAGCCGTCCCCAGCTGACTCAGTCCCTTCGCGTGCGGAAGCGCAAGATCCGTCCCTTTGCTTCCGTCCCTTTGCTTCCCTTTGCTTCTTTCTCATTCTGACTTCTGAATTCTGACTTCTGAATTCCGACTACTGGGGTAGCGCTCCAGGAAGTAACTCAAGTTAGCATGGCGTTGCGCGACATCCAGGGCCTCTTCCTGCAGGGAAGACTCTCCTTCAGGTGTAATGTGGTAATATTTGCGCGGGGCACCGCCGGACCCGGTTTGCCAATGACTTGAGACCAAGCCCCTTTCCTCCATCTCCTGCAGCGTACGGTAGACGCAGGGGCTGTCACAAAAACAATGGGGCAGTTCGGTCTGCAGCTTAGCCAGGAGTTGGGCCCCGTAGGCTGGACCTTCCCGGAGGAAGAGAAGCAAAAATGCAGCTGTGTGCCGGTACTTTTTCGGTTTGGCCATGTTCTCACTTCCTCACATTACTGTTACAAACAGTATACTGCTTTTAACAGTATACGTTATCGTCCGGACATTTTCAAGCCCGAGGTTGTAGGCCGCGTGCCGAAAGATCCCTGCCTCTTAAAATTCAAAAGAGAGCAGGCGCTCTCTTATCAAACTCTTGTTCTATTCAATAGCAGCAGATAGTTTTCTCGTCGCGGGGGTGACTTTCATCTTCCGCTTGCACCGTCACATGGCCGATTTGAAATTCCCTCAACCTGGCCTAGCCTTTGTGGTTGAGTCTGCGCCAGAGTCCGGCGGCACACTCCCTGGCAGCTGTGTAAACCGCATTCTCGTCCACTTCAGTCAGCCGCCGCTCCAGCATACGTACTTGACCGTTAATTACTGTGGTCTCCACAGCGCGCCCGGAAACCCCATACAGCAGGTGTCTGGGCCAGTTGCTATCATCGATTGGAATTGACGGCAGGTAATCCACTACAATGATGTCGGCCCAGGCTCCGGGCCCCAGTACCCCCCATACACCGCCAAACATGCCTGCAGCCAGCCTGGGATTATTGACATAAAGCATCTGCTGAACTTCCACTTCCCCCCCGCTCGGATTGTTACAGGCATGTTTGTGCAGCAGGTTGGCTGCCTTGGCGCTTTCGAACATGTCACAGGTAAAGCCATCGGTTCCCAGAGCTACCGCCACTCCCTTGGCCAGCATTTCTACTGCCGGTGCTGCCCCCACAGCATGGGCCATGCTGGATTGGGGGGTGTGAACCACCCAAGTGCCGGATTGCCGCAGCAAGTCCATCTCCCGGCTATCCACATGTACACAGTGAGCGGCTATAGTCTTAGGTCCCAGAATGCCGAACAGGTTGAGCCGCTCCAGCACACGGCTGCCGCAGACAGCCAGGCTGTGCTCCTGGTCCACCATCCCTTCCGCGGCATGGACGTGAAAACCGGCATCAAACTTAGCTGCCACAGTGCTGCAGTTGCGCAATGTCTCATCGGACAGGGTGAAGGATGCATGCAGCCCAAACAATCCCCGCAGGAAGGAGTTGCTGCTGTCCTGGCAGGAGAGCAAAATTCCCGCATTCTCTAAAATGCCCTCCAGTGTAGTGGTGGCCCCATCCCGGTCGGATACTTCACAGCACAGACAAGCCTTTACTCCCATGTCCCCCACAGCCCCGGACAGTGCAGCCATGCTGCCACGAACTTTGCTGGGACTGGAATGATGGTCAATCACAGTGGTGACACCGTCCTTGATGCATTCAATCAGCTCAACCATGGCGCTGTAATAAATATCCTCTACAGTCAGCTCCTTGTCCAACTTCCACCAAATCCTTTTCAGGATTTGCGGCAAATCCCGCGGCGCTTCCCCGACGGGACCCATACCTTTGGCAAAGGCTCTGTACAAGTGGGTATGGGCATTGACCAAACCCGGCATAATCAGCTTGCCCCGGGCGTTGATGTAGTGAGCGGTTGGATTGCTCAGCCGCAGTTTCTCCGTCTTCCCGACCTGGAGAATTTTCTCTCCTTCCACCAGTACGGCACCGTCTGCAATCACCTGAGGTTCTTGCCCCATGGTCAACACCGTGCCATTACCAATCAGCAGCATCTCCTCACCCCCTACTGTAAAAATAAAGCTACCCAGAAACAAAAAAGCCGGCCATGGGGGAGTTAACCCTCATAGTCGGACAACTTAGATCCTGAACAGGCTCTTGGCCCTTGGCCAAGATGAGGCAGATTTCTTTCAGGGCGGTGGCGGGTTCACCTTCCTATACAGTATATATTACCCTGATGTGGCAATCATGCCATTCTACCCGGGCACAGTTAATACTCCACCTTGTACTAAACTACCGCCCACTGAAGTGGGCGGGTTAAAGCATGAATGCTTACCGACTTAAAGTCGGACGCCCAAGGATTAATCCCTCTGAAAAGGCCTGTCGCTGAAAGCA
>JAJYNB010000367.1 GCA_021786555.1 Bacillota bacterium
TCTAGGCAACACTTCTTTGGAAGAAGTAATTATGGCTATTTACACCCAACGGCAAGGTTATGGACTTGAGAGCAGAATCAATACCAGGGAGATCTCGGCCACCAGCCGGCTGGTTTCCAGAATTACCGGGGTTCCGGTTCCTGAACACAAAGCTATTGTAGGCGCCAACGCATTTATGCATGCCTCAGGCATTCATCAGGACGGAGTCTTAAAGGACAGGGAAACATACGAAATTATCAAACCCGAGACTATCGGGGTAGCCCAGAACATCATCAGCCTTACGGCAAGATCGGGCAGGCATGCCCTCAAACACCGCTTAGGGGAATTGGGATATAAGGTAGATGGGTTGGAACTGGATGCGGTTTACCAAAGATTTTTGCGCTTGGCAGACCAGAAGAAGGAAGTATTTGACCAAGACCTCTATGCCCTAATGGGAGATACGGAAACCGACAGTATTGGTCTAAAAAGCATGTCCATCGTGACCAGCGGGGTAACAACAGCTACTGCTACCATTACGCTGGAAATTGACGGCAGTACAATTACTGATGCCGCCTGCGGTATCGGACCAGTGAACGCGCTTTTTAACAGCATCGACAGGATTACCGGCAATACTGCGAACCTGGAGGACTATACACTTAAGTCAGTTACCCGCGGCAGTGAGGCTCTGGGAGAGGCAACCGTGAAGCTGCGCTATCAGGATGGCAATTTGGTAGTCGGGAAGGGCTTTTCGCCAGACATCATCGAAGCCAGTGCCAAAGCCTATCTAAACGCCTTGGCCAAGCGAAGCACCTACGTACTAAAAAAGACGCCCGGCTAATAAACTCTGAAAAATTGTTGACAATATGAGTGAGGTCTTGTACATAAAAGTCAGAGTTTTACTGATATTAACTACAATGCTAAAGGGGAGTAGTTAATCAGGTGGTGTCAACAAACTGGCCACCGGCCTGGCACCGCCCGCGAAATGCGTAACGAGACCTTTGGTGTATTCTTTTGTAATACACTAAAGGTCTTTTATTTTTGCCATGTTGGGAGGTTGATCATGGTTACTACCAGCTTGATTCTGCTTGGATCTGCCGTCTTAATCTATTTAAGTTGTGAGCTGTTTGTAAACAGCATCGAATGGGTTGGCAAGAGATTTGGCATCGCCAAAAGTGCGGTGGGTTCAATTTTGGCGGCTTTTGGCACGGCATTGCCAGAAAGCGTCGTCACCTTGATAGCGGTAGTATTTGGCTCTAATGCCAGCCAAAAGGATGTGGGAGTTGGAGCTGCCTTGGGCGGTCCCTTGGTGCTAAGCACTATCGCATACGCATTTGTCGGTTGGAGCGTGATTTCCTTCCGCAGGAGGCGGTCCCAAGGTACCGTTATCGACCTGGACCGTCGTAAGCTGGGGCGGGACCAACTTTGGTTTTTGCTAATCTTTCTGTGCAACTTGGCACTTGGCCATGTTGCATTTAGGGGAAAGCAGTGGACAGGCTTGATATTTTTGGCTGCCTACGGAGCATATTTCTTCTATGAAATGAGGGCGGATGATAAAGAAAGTGCTCTGGAAGTACTGGAACCGCTTAAGTTTCAACCAAGGCGCAGCGAACCGCAAACATTCTGGATTTTGTTGCAGACAACCATTTCCCTCCTCTTAATCTTTTTGGGGTCCAATATCTTCGTAGACAGGCTTGAGGCATTGAGTCTTGCCCTGGGAATGCCAGCGCATATTGTCTCCTTGCTCTTGAGTCCAATTGCAACTGAACTGCCTGAAATTATCAACGTTCTCATTTGGGTAAGGCAGGGGAAAGAACAATTGGCCTTTGGCAACATCAGCGGCGCTATGATGATACAGGCGACAGTTCCAAGCGCGCTCGGAATCTTTTTCACTCCCTGGGTCTTCGATCGTTACTTAACCTTTGCAGCTATAGCTACAGCCCTTTCGGTGGCGTTCTTATGGCTTACTTTGCGCAACCAAAAGCTTTCTGCCAGCCGCTTGTCCTTCGCAGCTTTATTTTACCTAATCTTTGCCGCGAGTTTTGCTTTTACAAGATGAACAGAATATAACCTAAATCGTTGGCAATGCTTAGAAGGATTTGGGCGCGGTACGGAGAAATAATGCCGCAGTGTGGAAAAAGCCGACCCTTGTCGGCAATATTCAAGCCATAAATGATAAGACCATGCGGACGAAGATTGCTACATAACTAACCGAGGGGATGAAATGAATGGTCGATGAAGAAAAAGCTCAGGCCGCAGTACACGCCTTCAAGAAGAAAGGGTATCACTCTCATTATGTGGCTACGAAGGCTGAAGCTAAAAACCTGGCGCTCAGTCTAATTCCGACTGAGGCTTCAGTGGGATTTGGGGGTTCGCTTACGACCCGCGATTTGGGCCTGGTGGAGGCTTTGCGGGCGAAAGGCAACCCGGTATTCGATCATTGGCAGAAGGGACTGGACAGGGAGGAAACCCTGGAAATCCGGCGCAAGCAACTGGTCTGTGACGTTTTTCTGACGAGCGCTAATGCTGTTACAGTTGAAGGGGAAATCGTCAATATCGACGGAGTTGGAAACCGGGTTGCCTCTACAATTTTTGGACCTAAGAAGGTTATTATGGTAGTGGGGCTAAACAAAATTACGGACAACTTAGCAGAAGCCATTGAAAGGAGTAAGAATGTTGCTTCTGTACAGAACGCCAAACGCCTCAACCGTACAACTCCGTGCACCAAAACGGGCAGCTGTTCTGACTGCAGCAGCCCTGATAGGATCTGTAACGTTACGGTAATTTTGCACCGCCGGCCCAGTGAAGGCGGAAGTTTTCAGGACTACCATATAATCGTGGTGGGGGAGGAAATCGGTTTTTAGAAGTTCAGAATGCGAAGGCACAGAAGTCGGGGTGTAATTTTTTCACTAAATTACGCCTCGACTTCTTACGTTGTTAATTTCACTTAAGAGCATCAGATGGAACCAAGAGTGAGATGCCTACCCTCTAATCACATTGTTCCAAGCTGTGTAGATCTGTGTTGAGGCCTATAACGACCAAAATATCGTCCCTCTGAATTACGGTGTGGCCCCCGGGAGATGGGTCAATATTGGCTGAACGTTTGATTGCCACCACATTAATACCCATGTTAACTCTTAAATTTAACTGGCTAAGACTTTTACCCACCAGCTTTTCCGGAGCCCGGCATTCCAAAAGGCTGTACTCGGGGGATAATTCCAGGTAATCAAGGATGTTGTTGGCTACCAGATAATGCGCAACGCGGGCGCCCATATCCCGCTCCGGGAAAACCACATGATCTGCGCCAATCTTCTCTAACACCTTGCCATGAATCTCGTTTTGGGCTTTAACCACTACATGTTTGCAGCCGAGCTCTTTCAGGTGAAGCGTTGTCAAAATACTGGCCTGAATATCCTGGCCTATAGCCACCACAACCACGTCGAAATTGCGAATTCCAAGCGAGCGCAGCGCCTTTTCGTTCAAACTGTCAGCTATAGCGGTATGAGTTACCAGCGATGCCACAGCATTAACCCGTTCTTCGGACTCATCAATAGCCAAAACATCATAGCCCATCCGCTGTAGATTTTCAGCTACGCTGATGCCAAACCGTCCCAGACCTATTACAGCAAATTGTTTCATGCAAGCACCCCCTGTCTAACCAATCAAGATTTTTTCCTCCGGGTAACGGACATTGCTTGTTTTGGCACGGCCAAGAGCAATGGCTAAAGTCAAAGGGCCCAGGCGCCCAGCAAACATGGTAAACATGATCAGAGCCTTGCCCAAGGGTGATAAACCAGGGGTAATGCCCAGGCTTAACCCTACTGTACCAAAGGCCGACGTGGCTTCAAACAAGGTGGCAAGAATCGGCAAGTGTTCAGTTGCAGCCAGCGTGATTGCTACAATGGTAACCAGGGCCATGGCAAACATGGTGATGGCTGCCCCGCGAAAAACCTGCTCCTTGACCAACCTTCTGCCGCTCACGTTAAAATCGCTTCTCCCGTTAATTAAGGAATATACACCTATCAGGTTCGCAGCTACTG
>JAJYNB010000115.1 GCA_021786555.1 Bacillota bacterium
GGGTCCCGCTCCCTGGGGTTTCCGTACCCGCCGCCACCGGGCAGCCTCACGCTAACCACATCATTGAGTCTGAGTTTGCTTAAGGCTTTTGATTTTAGACGGGTTTCCCCTGGTGTATCCGGGTTCAGCAGGAAAAGTCCCTTGGCTCCCGGCAGCCCGCCGAAGAAGCCGTGGGGAGCGAACTTCTGCCTATCGCCATAGCGAGCAAAAGAAACATTATCCACCAACATCCGCACATCCTTGCGCAGGCCCATGCTGCCGCGGTATTTGCCCGCGCCGCAGCTGTCAGTGATTAGTTCATACCTTTCCACCAATACGGGATATTCCAGTTCCACCGCTTCGATGGGTGTGTTCATGAACCGGGCCAGGTGAGAGTCCTGAGCTTCCCGGGCGTCCTTGCCAGGCCTTGCGCCTGCGCCGCCGCCCTGAACCTCAGTGTAGACAAAACGCCGTCCCCCATGCCTGGGATCATAGCCGCTGAAGGCAAAGGTGGACATTTGGGCGTGGCTGCCGGCCATTACCTTGCCCGGTACCGCTTCAGACAGGGCTTTGAGCATGGCCTCCAAAATTTTCTGTGAAGCATTGGTCCTGGCCGCAACACCAGCCGGCAGGACCGGATTGACCAGCAATCCCGCTTCAGCTTCGATGTTCACCGGACGGTAACAGCCGGAATTGGGCGGAATATGGGGATCCACCACGCCGATGATAGTGTAATATACCGCAGCCATAGCTGTGGCCAGCGGACAGTTGATATTGCCCTGGACCTGGCGGCTCGTGCCCTCAAAGCTGACATCAATCTCATCATCATGCTTGCTGATGCTTACCCGGATTGGCACCGGATCATCGGTGATGCCGTCATCATCCAGGAAGTCCTCCCCCCAGTAAGTTCCATCCGGCAGGCTGCGAATACTTTGCCGCATGCGCTGTTCCGAATAATCGAGCATCATGCCGGTCGCCTGCTGCACAACCCCGGGGCCAAATTTGCCAAAGACCTCCTGAAGTTTGCGGACGCCCACATAGTTGCAGGCCGCCTGGGCCCGGATATCGCCCAAGGTCTTGTCAGGAACCCGGATATTGCTGGCCAGGATTTGAAATATTTCCTGGTTCTCCTGAAATTGTTTATACAGCTTTACCATGGGCAGGCGCAGCCCTTCCTGATAGATCTCGGTCAGTCCGCCCGCTACTCCGCCCGGTGCGGCTCCGCCCATGTCAGCCTGATGGGCGATAGCCCCAACATAACCGACCAAACTGCCCTCAAAGAATACCGGAGCAATGGTCTGGATATCCATGATATGTTGTCCCCCCAGGTAAGGGTCATTGGAAATCACCACGTCACCCGCCTGCAAGGTACCCGGAGGGTAGCGCTTGATGAGTTCCCGCATGGTAATTTCAAACCCGGTCAACAGCATAGGGGCATGGTGGGCTTGCGCTATGGTACGTCCCTCGGCATCAAAGATGGCACAGGTGATATCCATAACCTCTTTAATGATGGTCGAGCGTGAAGTGCGCACTAATGTGTACCCCATTTCATCCGCTATTTGTTCCAGGGCATAGCGCACTACCTGCATGGTCACCTGATCAACAGTCTCGCCCATTTACAACCCCTCCCCCACAGTAATCACGAGATTCTGGTAGCGGTCCACTTCCAACCGGTTGCACGGCGCCAGCACCGTTGAGGCAATCTTTTCCTCAATTACGGCCGGACCGGCAATTGTGCTGCCTTGGGGCAGGCGCCCTCTCTCAAAGATTTTGGTAGTAATGAAACCATGACCGTTAAAGTAAACCTGCCTTTCCCCTTTCAGCCCGGAGTCGGGAGTGGAAAATCCTGAGGCCGGTGTCAGCTGAACCGGCGGGGTTTTACCCAAAGCCGCAACCCGCAGGTTCACCAGCTGTACCTTTTCCGCCGGTTCACTAAAGGCGTACAGGCGCTCATGCAGCTGATGAAAGCTTTTAACAGCGTTCTGCAAATCAAGGACAGTAATGTTTTCCCTGCGTGCAAAGGGCACATTTAATTCGTAGGATTGGCCTTGATACCTTAAATCCATGGACCACTGCAGCTCCTGGTCATCCCCTTTGAAGCCCTCGTCAGACAATTGTGCCCTCCCCATACTTTCCATGTCGCTGTACAGGGCGGACAGCATGGAGCAGTCAACCTCGGATATCTCCTTGGCGACCGTCCTCACATAGTCATGGCGGGCATCGGCCACCAACAGGCCGAAGGCCGAAAAGTTGCCCGCCAGGGCAGGGATAATCACCTTCCTGATCCCTAAATCCTGGGCCAGTTCCACCACATGCAGAGCGCCGGCGCCGCCGAAAGCGACCAGGGCAAATTCCCGTACGTCATAGCCCTTTTCCACCGAATTCACGCCGATACCTTTGGCCATATTGGCGTTAACGATTTTAATCAGTCCGGCAGCCGCCTGTTCAACGCTGATGCCAAGAGGCGTGGCCAGGTGCTCTTCCAGAGCTTGCTGCGCTTTTCCTACATCAAGTTTCATTTCCCCGCCCAAGAAGTAATCCGGGTTGAGCCTGCCCAAAACCAGGTTGGCATCGGTAACCGTCGGCTCAACTCCCCCCCTGCTGTAGCAGGCCGGCCCGGGGTTCGCCCCGGCGCTTTGCGGACCGACGTTGATTACCCCGCCGCGGTCGAGCCAGGCAATACTGCCCCCGCCGGCGCCAATGGCATCTATGGCGATGATCGGTATCTTCACCGGGTATCCTTCGAATTTGGCATCAGAGGTAATTTTCGGCGTTCCGTCATCGATCAGGCTGATATCGAAGCTGGTGCCGCCCATATCAACGTTGATGGTTTTGCTGGTTTGGGTGAGCTTCCCGATAAAAGCCCCGGCAATTGCCCCGCCGGCCGGGCCTGAATTAACCGTGGCAATGGCCAGTCTTTCTGCGGTCTCAGCCGTAACTGTGCCGCCGCTGGCCTGCATGATGCGCAAATCGACCTCTCCGTATTTGGCGTTCAGCTTATCCTGCAGGATAGCGATGTACCTGTTCATGATTGGCTGCAGGTAAGCATTCATTACCGTAGTCGAGGTGCGTTCATATTCGCGGAATTCAGGCGCAATCTCTGAAGACAGGGATATATAAGCCTCTGGAAACAGCTCCCGGCAGATCCCAGAGATCCGCTGTTCATGCACAGGATTCAGGAAAGAAAACAGGGTAGAAACTGCTATAGCTTCCACGCCTTCCCGTTTTAAGGCCAGAATGGCGTTTTCCGCCTCCGTTTCATTCAAAGGCGTTACGATCTCACCCTGGGCATCTACACGCTCGCTGACTTCCAGGCGCAGATAGCGCGGTACCAAGGGCAGTGGATTATCAACCCAAAAATCGTACAAACCTGTGCCCGGCCGCTGAATCCGGCCGATTTCCAACACATCCGCAAAACCCTTGGTAGTAATCAGCCCGGTTTTGGCCCCCTTGCGCTCGATGATGGCATTTGTCCCAATAGTGGTACCATGTACTACGTAGTCCACCTGGTCCATGCCCGCAGACGCCAGGCCCAAAACTTTGTCCAAACCTTCCAGCACGCCTTCCCACAGAGCGCCCGGTGTAGTCGATACCTTGGCATAAAAGGTTTCACCCTTAGCATCATCCACCAGTACCAAATCAGTAAAGGTACCTCCAACATCAATTCCAATCCTCATCTCTGCGTTTCCCTCCCCCAATCATTGTCGCGACTAATCACTGCAGATGTTCTTTCACCGCCTGCACTAAGCCGCCAAGCGTGCTGGTCACCTCGATCCCTGCCTGGCGCAGAGCCCGTACCTTCGAATCATAATCCCCTCTTCCGGCCGTGATGATCGCCCCGGCATGACCCATCTGTTTATCCGGTGGAGCGGTTTCTCCCAGGATAATGGATATTACGGGCTTCTTCAGTTTCTCACTGATAAAGCGGGCAGCCTCCTCTTCACTGGTTCGCCCAATCTCACCAATGAGCACAATCACCTCTGTCTGCGGATCCTCCTCAAACATGCTCAATACCGTTTCATAGTTTACACCGGAA
>JAJYNB010000049.1 GCA_021786555.1 Bacillota bacterium
TGTAGTGACAAACCAGTCTTATGAGCCCTCAATCCAGGAAGAGCTGCCGGAACTGCCCTCTGCCAACATTATTTTGGAACCTGAAAATAAGGATACCGCCGCCTGCATCGGCCTTTCAGCGGTAAGACTTTCCTGCGTTGATCCCAAGGCCGTGATGATTTGCATGCCGGCAGACCATTATATCAGTGAAACCGATGCTTTTTGCCGTACTGTGGACCAAGGGGTAATCCTAGCTGGGCAGAAAGAATGCCTGATAACTATCGGCATACCGCCTACCAGTCCCAAGACTAACTTCGGTTATATTAAACGGGGAGAACAGCTGGACCTGGACAGCCTTTCAGGACAGGTGTTTATGGTTGACCAATTCCTGGAGAAACCTTCCCGCCAGCGGGCTATAAGTTTCCTGAAAGCTGGAAATTATCTCTGGAACAGCGGCATCTTTATCTGGCAGGCAGCAACCATTCTCAAAGCCATCGAGAGGTATATGCCCAAGCTTTCAGCCGGGCTCGGCAGAATAAAAGAGTTCTACGCCACATCTGAAGACAATAAAGTTACTGCAGAAGAATACGGCAAGATAGCTGCTATGTCTGTAGATTACGGCATTATGGAGCGTGCAACCGAAGTTCTGGTCCTGCCGGGACACTTTCAGTGGGAAGACTTAGGCAGTTGGTCTGCCCTGGAAAACATCCTGGCACCCGATTCCTATGGCAATGTTGCCAGTGGCCAACACTTGGGGATGGACACTTCAGGATGCATTATCGATTCGGAAGAAAAACTTGTGGCCACTATCGGGCTGCGTGATTTAATTATCATTAATACCAATGATGCTGTGCTTGTGTGCGCCAAGGACCGCGACCAGGACATCAAAATGCTGGTGGAAAGTCTTGGTGCAGCTGACTACTCCAAATACCGTTAAAGGAGCTTTAGCAGTGACGTATTTTGAATGGCTGAAGCAAACTGTTGATAATTGGTACGGATTTGAAGTTACCGGTGCAATACAGGTAAGGGATGCCTGGCGTTTGGATACACCGACAGGCCCCAAGTCCTTTAAACAAGTGAATGCTTCGTTGGAAAAGGTAAACTTTGTTGCCGCCGCGGTTCAACACATCATAGACAATGGCTTTTCCCGCACGGTCCCTTTCATCAAAACCTCAAGTGGCCAGTTTGTGTTGGAGCTACCTGAGGGAGTGTTCTACGTTACAGATTGGATTCCAGGACGGGAAGGGGATTTCTCCAAGCTGGAGGACCTGGTATCTGCCACCCAAGTACTGGCAGAGTTCCATAAGGCTTCCCGGGGCTTTGTCCCACCAGCCGGCGCCAAAGCCAGAGAATCATGGGGGGAACTTCCCTCTGAATGGCAGAGTCACAGAGTTAGTCTGGAACAATACCGCGACCTCGCCCTGCAGGAACCGCATGACGAATTTAACCGTTTGTACCTGGACTGCTGTGATAAGTATCTGTCCCGCTGTTCACGGGCCTTAGAAATCTTGGCCAGCTGCGATTATTTTGCCTTGGTAAACGAGGCAAGAATGCAAGGCAGCCTTTGTCACCGCGATTATACCTATCACAATTTTATTGTGAATCTCCATAATGAGTTATATTTGATAGATTTTGATTACTGCACCCAGGAAATCCGCGCCTATGATATTGGGCGCTATGTCCGCAAAGTCGCCAAGCACTATGCCTGGCAGGTGACTCCGGTGAAACTGGTGCTGGAAGTCTACGACCGGGAAGCATGCCTTAGCGCTGAGGAACTCATCTTTATCCTTGCTTTTCTGCACTTTCCCCAGCGTTTCTGGCGTATAGTCAGCCGGCATTATGGCGCAGCAAATACCGGCCAGGACTTTTTACGCCAGCTCCGCCACGAACTTAAAACCCAACAGGGTGAGGAAAGCTTTCTGCAGCTTCTTGCGGGGGAAATCTCCCGAGGGGTCCTGACCAGGAGGTGAAATTCGTGGAGCAATGGCCCCTCAAAGAATTAGCTTCGATTTACGGGGTGCATATTCAAAATATTGAACAACAGAAACAGAGCGTTCTCAAACTTGAGACTAATCGCGGGACCTTTGCCTTAAAGCATTCTCGTCTTGAACCCGAGGAATTGTATTTGCAGTTCCACATCTGCCGTCACTTGGAAACCAAGGGCTTTAACAGAATTGCCTCAATCGTTCCCACCAGATTGGGAGATGCTTTTGCCCAGCTCAATTCGGAGCGTTTCATGCTTACAACCTGGCTTGAAACCGAGCAATCAAACCTCGTGAATCCGGCGGATCTGGAGTTGGCCGTACTCAATCTGGCCCAGTTCCACAACGCCGGTGCTGGATATTTCGGCAAGGTTTTTTGGCCCAAACGCAGACTTTACGGTGTTTGGCCCCAACGTTTTAGTTTCCGTTTGGGCCATATCCTGCGTTACCATCGCCAGATTCTGGCAAGGGGAATTCGGGATGAGTTTGACCAGTTGTTCGTGAATATTGCCGGCCGGGCCCTAAACCAGGCCGGAGCAGCCATTAACCGGTTAAAGGCCGGATCCTATTACCGACTTGCCAACAAAGCGCGGGCAATGGGTACAATCTGTCACCACGACTACGCCTACCACAACATTCTCATGGACCGCAACCGCCGTGTGTGGTTGGTAGACTTCGACTATTGTATCCTTGACATGCCCTTGCATGACCTGGGGAGCATGATTTTACGCACAGTAAAATTATCCAATTGGAGCCTTGATGATGCAAAGCGCATATTATTAATATACCATGAGGAGAAACCACTTGAGCCAGGTGAACTGGAAGTGCTATTGAGCTTCATGGAATACCCTCAGGACTTTTGGCAGTTGGCCTGGGCCCGGTATAACGAAGTTGGGATGCACAAATACGAAAATCTGCTTCTCCGGCTGAAAAAATTCGTTGATACTGCCGAGGCCAGAGATAAATTTCTCGCCAGGTTCGCAAGGCTGTGCGAAAGTAAAAATTTTTTGCCTGGGAGGGACATTCTGTGAAAATTGGCATCGACGCCAGGGCTGCAATATGGTACCGCGGGACAGGAATCGGCACATACACCTATCAATTATCCCGAAACCTGGTTGGCCTGGATAGTCGCAACACGTACCGTTTCTTCTGGCCAGGAGACGAATATAAGGATCTGGACCCGCGTACCGACGCAGTGTTCAACAGCATCCTTAGACATAAAGATAAGTTTTGGGAAGAAGTACATATTCCTGCCGCCCTGGAAGGAGACAATATCAACGTATATCACGTCCCGCAAAACGGCATCGGTTTGCCGGTTCGCAAGGGGTGTCCCTTTGTGGTAACCGTTCACGATCTTATTCCATACGTTTATCCTGAGACCGTTGGGAGGAATTATCTCAAGGTCTTTTTGCAGGAAATGCCGCGCATTATGGAAGAAGCCGATATTGTAATTACCGTATCGGAGTGGTCCAAAAAAGACATACAAAAGATTTTCAAATTGCCCGATGAACGAATCCTGGTAACGTATGAAGCCGCCGAAGAAATCTATCGTCCCCTGGACAAAAAAAAATGCCGCGAAATAATCACTCAAAAGTATGCGATACAAGGTCGTTTTGTCCTTTACCTTGGTGGGTTCGGACCACGAAAGAACATCAGCAGTCTGGTAAATGCTTTTTTTGAACTTAAAAATGACCTGGACCCTGACATCAACCTTGTAGTAGTAGGAAAACCAGGGCGGGACTTTGAGGAGTTGAATCTTCTGGTGGAAGCCTTGGGCATCCAAGACCGTGTCTTGTTCCCGGGTTTTGTACCCGTTGAGGACCTTCCCCTGTTCTACAATGCCGCCGCAGTATTCGTCTACCCCTCAATTTATGAAGGCTTCGGCCTTCCCCCTATCGAGGCTATGGCCTGCGGTACCCCTACTATTACGTCCAATGTTTCCTCCATCCCCGAAGTAGTGGGCGATGGGGCGATTCTGATTAACCCTTTCAACTCACTGGAGCTGGCGGAAAACATTCATACACTCCTTAATGACGAGGATCTGGCCC
>JAJYNB010000066.1 GCA_021786555.1 Bacillota bacterium
TTCCGATCTGGTAGTGGCTACGGATCGGCCGGACACGCCAAACAGGATATGGCCGTCGGCGTTGTTTTCGCTCAGAGGTGTAGGCGGATTATAATCAACGATAATTACGTCAGCATAAGCGCCCTGGGCCAGTTTACCGAGGGGATGCGGGAAGTAGGAGGCGGCAATCTCCGGGTTATGCCTAAACAGCATGGCCGGCGCTTCTCCCCAGGCTACACTGGGGTGGGCCTGTTGGTGCTTGTGCAGAATATTGGCCACTTTGTAGGACTCAAACATATCGCTGGTATAACCATCGGTGCCAAGGCCGACCCTAACGCCCGCTCCCAGCATGGACAGGACCGGGGCGCAGCCTACGGCGTTCCCCATGTTGGATTCGGGATTATGCACCACATTGGCGGACGCGTCCCGCAGGATTTCAATTTCCTGCTCGTTGATATGCACACAATGGGCCGCAATCGATTTGGGGCCAAGGATACCGTAGCCATTTAGCCTTTCTACTACCCGTTTACCCGACTTGGCCAAAGAATCGTTCAGATCGGCAATTCCCTCGGCTACATGTACATGAAAGCCTGTTCCCAGGCCGGAATTCTCCTCACAACAGCGGTCCAGGCTGGCATCACTCAGGGTAAGGGAAGCGTGCAGGCCGAACATGCCCCGGACCATTCCATCTGCAGCGCTGTTGGCGTGACGGATGAATTCCACGTTTTCCTTCACGCCCTCTTCCATCACAGCCTCGCCGTCACGGTCGGATACTTCGTAGCAGAGACAGCTGCGCACACCCGCTGCCCGGGCTGCCTTTTCCAGGGTAAACAGGCTGTCCCGCACCGCACCGGGACTGGCGTGGTGATCGAAGATGGTTGTTGTGCCGTTCTTGATACAGTCAACAAGAGGTACCATAGCGCTGTAATATATGTCCTCCAGGGTCAAGACCTTGTCCAGGCGCCACCATAACCGTTCCAGAATTTCCACAAAATTTTGCGGTGAAGCATCTTTTAAGGCCATTCCGCGGGCAAATGTGCTGTAGAGGTGCATATGGGTATTGATATTGCCCGGCATAATCACCCTGCCCTTTGCATCGACAAACCGGGCGTCAGGATATTTTGCCCTCAATGCAGCGGTTGGACCCACCTCGCTGATTAAATTATCCTTGATGGCAACACCTCCCTCAGCCAGATACGGCTGATTGAGATCCCGTGTGATTACCTGTCCATTCCCAACCAACAGCATAAATATGATCCTCCTTCTCCCTGGGTTTTTCGTAATTCTTTTGTGTTCGCAATTATTGTGCCAACCCTTACAGCTCTGCATATGTTGAAGAGGCCAGGTTTCATGCTTTGGCCTCTTTAACACTTATTGTGTCCTGGTCTCAAAATAAATAACTGTGCTGCCTAAATACGGCCCAGACTATCTCAGCAACCCCTGCAGCCACAGCCGCACCGCTCTTGCCATCGGCATCAAATTGCAGCTCGCAGACCTGGCCGTCGGCACGGAGCTTAAAGAGCGGTTCAGCCCCGTTTTCCACCAGCAGGAAGCCCGCATTGGCGCTGTTCAGGAAGTCCTCCTCGTTCCAGAACAGTGTCAGCTTATCCTTGTAGGGAGCTCCGTCATTTGGGCAGAAAATGGCGCAGTTGCCGCATTCATTGCACATTCCGTCCACATGGACCACCTGGTTTAAGTTGCTCAGGCCGCCCGCTTCTACTTTGACCACCACGTTGGCCCGGTTCGGGCAGACCTCGCTGCAGATGTTGCAGACATAGTTGCATTCAAGGCACCTGCCCGGCTCCTGTTCCAACCCACCTGCGGCCTTGAGGACGCCTTTTCGGTCCTCTATTTCCCCCAGCCGTTTCTCCTGGTCGAAGCTGGCCTGCACCCTTGGCTCTACCAGGGCCAGGTTTTCCTTGGCCACGATGGCCTTGGCAGCCTTTGTTCCATGGGCAATCCCCTCAACCACGGTTGCCGGGCCGTACAGGGCATCCCCGCCAATGAACACATTGGCCAGGTTGGTTTCCAGGGTCTCCGGGTTTACCTTGATCTTGCCTTTAGCATCAACTTCAATGCCGTTTTGGAGCAGCAGTTCATAATCCACCTGCTCACCGATGGCTGATAATACGGTATCAGCCGGAATCTGCTCAAATTCCCCGGCCTTCTCCACCGGACTGCGGCGGCCCGAAGCATCAGGTGCCCCCAACTCCATCTGCTGGCACCTGAGTGCTCCCTCCTGCAGGGAGAGAGGGGAGAGCAGTTCCTTGAAGATTACACCTTCCTGCAGGGCCAGTTCCAATTCCTCCCGATCAGCAGGCATATACTCTTTGGTCCGCCGGTAAATGATATAGACCGCTTTTACACCTTTGATCCGCAGCGCGGCCCTGGCCGCGTCCATAGCGGAGTTGCCGCCGCCGATCACGGCCACGTTTTTACCCAAATCGAGCCCAGCCTTATTGCGTTTAAACTCTTCCAGGAAAGGAATTGCCCCCTTAACGCGTCCAGTGTCCCCTGACAAGTCAAGTACACTGCTTTTCCCGGCTCCGATGGCCAGGTAGATATATGCAAAACCTGCTGCTTTCAATTCAGAAATGGAGAAGTCAGCCTTAACTCCCAGCTCGAACTTGACTCCCATTTTTCTCACCAGTTCGACATCATTAGAGATTGCCTCTGGGAAAATGCGGAAGTCAGGAATAATATACTCGACCGTGCCGCCGGCTTTTTCCCTCTGGTCAAAGATCGTCACGTCCATACCCGCTTTGGCCAGGAAATAGCCTGCCGCAAGCCCGGATGGACCCGCCCCAATCACCGCCACCTTGGCTTTGCCTTTGCCTGCTGCCGGAATAAGTTTATTCAAAAATGCTTGATAGGCGTGTTCGGCCGCCACTAGTTTCAATGCCCGGATCTGTACCGATTCATCATAATCCAGGCGGGTGCACTTGGTCATGCAATTGTGGTTACAGATTGTTCCAGTAATAAAGGGAAGCGGGTTCTTGTCTACAATCACCTCATATGCCTCGTCATGCCGACCTTCACCTACCAGGCGGATATACTCGGGTATGTCCTGGCCGATGGGGCAGCCGTTGGTGCAAGGCGCCACGAAGCAGTCTGTCAGGCTCAGCTTGCGGCTGAGCTTACGGCTGCCCACCCTCCTCTTTTCTTTCAGGTGGTTGGGGTCGGCCAATGCATCCGCAGCCAGTTTTGCCAATTTCTCCAGGTCTATCTTATCGGACTCGGCGTTATCAAGATAAGGTTCAACCACAGCGGCGATTTGCTGCAGCCGCACATACCCACCCGGCTTGAGCAGGGAAGTGGCCAGGGTAATAGGCCGGATGCCGGTCGCAAAGATGTCCGCAATATTAAAGAAGTCAGCCCCGCCAGAATAAGAAATCTTCAGGTCTCCGCCAAATTCCGCGGCAAGCTTCAGGGCCAGGTTGATGGTCAAAGGATAGAGCGCCCGGCCCGACATGTACATCTCGTCCCCCGGCAGTTCGCCCCGGGAAATCTTCACGGGCAAAGTATTGGAGAGTTTGACCCCGAAAGCTTGATTGTTTTCTTCCGCAAACTCTTTGAGCCGTTTCAGCATCTCCACCCCATCCGCGAACTGCAAATCGTGGGTGAAGGATTCTTCCTTGAGCTGGATATAAGTGTAGCCCATCTGGTCGAAGGTATGCCTGACATACTGGTAGCCCAGCAGTGTCGGGTTCATCTTCACAAAGGTGTGGAGCTTTTTCTCACCCATCAGGTACCTGGAGATCCCTTCTATCTCCGCAGGCGGGCAGCCATGCAGAGTGGACAGGGTAATGGAATTGCAGATGTTGGCGGAAATCCCCGCGACAAATTTAACATCCACTTGCTTAAACTTATAAACCTCTTCCAGCAGCACGTCCCTGCACTGTTTAAAGATTGTTGTGTTGGAAGCGTCTTTCAAACCTTCGATGAAGCTGTCCACCTTGGGTGATTTGATGCCGACAAGGTCGTAGCCCACGCTCATATTAAACATGAAGCGG
>JAJYNB010000350.1 GCA_021786555.1 Bacillota bacterium
GTACGGAAACCTGAAATTTGGCAGCCTTAAAAGGAGACGTATCAGCTTTGGCCGCAGTTGGCATAAAAGTGAAAATTAGAACAAAAACGGACATAAAAATCCCTAATTTAGATGCCTTTCTTCGCACCAAATAGTTAATTAAAGCGTGGTTTAACTGCCCGTTTAATTATATACCAGGAACTTGTTTGCTTCAAGTTCGCACGACTCAAATCTGCGACAAATAGTGCTGGCAAACATTACCCCACGCATTGATACGCCCCCTTTTCCTGTTGATGATGCGCCGAATTATCAGCGAAATTCGACTGTGAACAATTTTTACAAGCTCCGCCTATATGTTTTTGTTGCACCAACTACAAAAACATGCAAGTTTGATGCCAAACTTTAAACTCTTGAACCGAGCGGCAGACAGTCCAAGGTATAGTGTCAAATCCTCTAAGGCGTGTCATTTGCTACACTTCAAAGGAGCTTAATTTGAATGCCGACTCAAAAAAACAAAAGACCCCGGAGGGTCTCTGTTCTGGAGTCAGGCAAGTTAGCCAACAACGCTGTATCCCGCGTCCTCAACCGCTTTGGCCAAGATGGCTCGCTCAGCGCTGCCGGTGACAACTGCTTCCTTTTTGCCTAAATCGACTTGAGCGTTTTCAACCCCAGCTACGCCTTTTAAGGCTTTTTCCACACTCATTTTGCAGTGCATGCAGGTCATGCCTTCAACTTTAAGTACAAGCTCACTCATCCTTTATCACCTCCAGTCCATTCAATTATTGAGAATTCAGTAGTCAGTAGTCAGAATAACTCGAGATAATAAAATGTTCTCTCATTCTGACTCCTGACTTCTGACTTCTGACTCCTGACTCCTGCCTATAGCTACTGCACCAGCTTTTTACCGTATCTCCTTAACAAAAGGGAACTGGTAACAACTGATACAGAAGAAAAGGCCATGGCCAGCCCAGCCCACTCCGGGGGTAAAAGTTTGCCCGTCAGGGGATAAAGCGCACCTGCAGCCACTGGAATTCCGATCGTGTTGTAAATCAAAGCCCAAAACAAGTTCTGCTTAATTTTGCCCAAGGTCTTACGGCCCAGGCGTATAGCCCTTTCAACGTCCAGGAGGTCATTGCGCACCAGGACCACATCCCCGGTTTCCTTGGCCACATCAGTACCTGAGCCTATGGCGATACCGATATCTGCCCGCGCTAAAGCCGGGGCGTCATTGATGCCGTCACCCACCATCCCCACTTTAAGTCCCTGGGCCTGATATTTACGAACAACGTCGATCTTCTCCTGGGGGAGAATTTCCGCTACAACCTCTGTTATCCCAACCTGCCTGCCCACTACCTCGGCTGCTTTTTTATTGTCCCCGGTAATCATAAAGGTTTTCAGCCCCAACTGATGCAGCCTGGCAATGGCCTGGGGGGCACTTTCCTTCAGCACATCCGCCAACGCTATCAAACCGGCGACTTGGCCGTTCAGGGCTACAAGCATTGTGGTTTTGCCTGCTTGAGCCAGGCGCTTGAAATCACTTTCAGCCGGCGCCACGTCCACCCCGTGTTTTTGGAGCAGCTTGGCATTGCCTACCAGCAGTCGCTGGCCGACGTAGGAACAGGAGATGCCGTACCCGCTCTCTTCCAGATAATCCTGCACCTCGTCCACGGCGACCCCGTCCTCTTTGGCTTTGCTCACAACCGCTGTGGCCAGTGGGTGCAGGGAAAGGCTCTCCCCGGCGGCGGCTATTCTCAGCACATCTGTCTGGGAATAGGGGGCAAGAGCTTTGATATCGGTGACTTCCGGAGTTCCCTTGGTTAGTGTCCCGGTCTTGTCAAACCCAATTGCCTGCAGACGGGCAATCCCTTCCAGCACAGCGGCCGATTTAAACAAGATGCCGCGGTTCAGGCCCACCCCGCTGCCCACCATGATGGCCGTAGGCGTAGCCAGGCCCAGAGCGCAGGGACAGGCGATCACCAGCACAGCTATCCCAGCTGTGAAGGCAAAAACGAAAGCGCTGTGCAGAGCGAAATACCACACAAGAAAAGTGATAACAGCGATTAACACAACTGCCGGCACAAAATAGTTGGAAATTGTATCGGCAAAACGTTGGATAGGCGGTTTGACACCCTGAGCATCTTCCACCATTTGAATTATTCCGGCCAGGACCGTGTCTTTTCCCGTTTTGCTGGTCCTGACCTTGATGCTGCCGGAACGGTTGATGGTGGCGCCGACCACGCTGTCCCCCACTCCCTTGTCAACAGGGATCGATTCCCCTGTCAGCATGGACTCGTCAATGCTCGCTTGTCCCTCAACAATTTCGCCGTCCACGGGGATCTTCTCCCCCGGCTTGACCAAAACCACATCCCCAATCCCGACTGCAGATGCGGCAACCTCCTTTTCCGTCCCGTCCAGCCAAAGCCGCGCCTTGTCAGCCTGTAGTTCCAGCAGGCGTTTTAATGCCTGGCCTGCTCGTCCTTTGGCCCGGGCCTCCAGGAATTTGCCAAAGCGGATAAAGGTTATTAGCAGAGCCGATGTGTCAAAAAATGTCGGGCCCGAAAAAAAGACCTGCGGGAAAGTTGTCAGAACACTGTACCCATAGGAGGCCGTAATACCCATGGCTACCAGCACATCCATATTAGCGGAACGGTTTTTCAGGGCATGAAATGCTCCACGGTAAAAAGTCCAGCCTGCAGAGAACTGAACTACAGTAGCCATGCCAAACATGGTGTATAATACCACCGGAGTCATGGGCAAAAACCACATCATCCCCATTAGCGGCAGGGAGATGACTGTGCTGAAAATCAGCCAGTTGAGTTGGATAAAGGCTGTACGGTCAGCCTGTTCCTCATCTTTCTTTTCCAGCGGGATATAGCCAGCATCCCTCACCTGGTCAAAAATCCCTGCCAGGCTCACTACCTTGGGGTCAAAGTCCACACTGACTGTCTCACTGGCAAAGTTCACAGATGCAGCTTGCACCCCGGGGGTCCCTTTTAACTTCTTCTCAATGGTCAGCGCACAGTTGGCGCAGGTCATGCCGCTGACTTTAAACTGCTGCTTCTCTTCGCCGCTTATATCAGGCGGAAATATCAAGGTCATGCCGTAGACCTTGATCTCTTCCTGCCTTGGTCCACCCTGAGACTCCACCTCGTACCCAGCAGCTTCGACCGCCTGACGCACATCCTCCATACCCGTCTGCGACGGGTCATAGAGAAAATAAGCCCCGGCTTCTTCTAAGGATACCCGGACCTGGGTCACGCCGGGCAAATTCTGCAAGGCCTTGCTCACCCTGTTAACGCAATGCTCGCAAGTCATTCCCTTAACGCCTATCCTGGTTTGTACGAGTCCAGCAGGTTCGGCCACCTGTCTCTCCCCTTCCCGATACCGTAAAATACGGTGTGTTTAGCGGATTATGCGAAAAATTGTCTGCAGCACTTCATCAATCACCTGGGTATCGCCTGCCTCTAACTGTTCCACAACGCAAGATTTCATATGCCGTTCCAGCAGCAGCTTGGATACGCCGTGCAAAGCTGACTGGGCCGAGGCTATCTGGTTCAGCACGTCGTCACAATAGACATGCCGCTCAATCATTCCCTTGATGCCGCGGATTTGTCCCTCAATACGGTTCATCCGGTTAATCAGTTCCCTGACCGTTTTCTCGCTGTGATGGCTTTTGCGCTCGTCACCCTGGCAAACCGGACAAGATTCTTCCTTTTCACTCACGTAACCACCACCTTCCAAAACATATAGTATACCCCCCTATCCTATTATGTCAACACAAACAGAGAATTTCTAATAGTATGTCCAACGAGCGGCGGGCGTCACTATATTAAGGCGGCCTTCCCGAGGGGGGGCCGCCTGGTTTGCTTATCTGTGAACCTGCAGCTCAAGCTCAGGACAGTCGTAGGTTCTTTCCCTCCTGCCGCAGATATTTTTCCCATTGCCTGTACTCTGGGCAGCGGGCCTCAACCAGCTGCCAAAACCGGGCGGAATGATTCAGTTCCTG
>JAJYNB010000039.1 GCA_021786555.1 Bacillota bacterium
TACTTTGAGATTCAACAGTAAGGGGTCTGTATGGCCTCACAATCTGGTTACAGGGTACTACTTAGGCTACCCTACCTCTAATCTCTTTCCACGTCTCACAGAAGCTTTTAGTGGCCTTTACGGGCCTTTAAGGATTTCCTGATGTTCCCCTATGGCTCCCCTGCGTTCCCTAATAGTGGTTACGGCTACGCCAATGGCCCTTGGAGTTCCGTGGGCTCTGGCTATGACGCCTTCAGCAACCCCTCCATTCGGCCCTATAGCAATCTGGGCGTGGGCTCGTATAGCCCTTACGTCAGTCAAGGTTACTATCAGCAAAACGCCGTTAACACCGCTTACGGCGGTTATCGAGTTCCCGACACCCTGGCAACGGGGATGCAGTGGGGGCTTCCCTTTGCCGGGGCGGCGGCTTACTCCTTAACCGGGCTTTCTCACGTCGGTAGAGCGGTTGGCTCGGCTAAAGCCAAAAGTGCCCTTTGGGTGGCTTACAAAGCCATGGGTATGAATCCGGACGGCTCCCAATTCTCAGTGGGGGCACGCTCCCACCTCAGGGCTGCCGAGATGGCCTTCAGGAATATGGGGCGCAGAGTATCTTCAGCCCTGGGAGGGAGGGCCTATGCCCCTGCCGCCGCAGAGGACCTCGGCGTAGCCTCCGAGGGGAGCCTTGGAATGGGCATGGCGGGCGGCGTGGGTGGTTTCCTGGGGGATTACCTCCTTGGGCCAGCAGCGGCCGCAGCGGCCACCGCAGGGGCCCTTAACGCCGGGGTGTTCAAGCCATATGCCTACGCCAGGGCAATTTCCAACCAGGGTGCCTTCCAATATTCCGGTCAGTCTCTAGCCGGCGCCAACATGGGCTCGGTGTTCACGGGGACCGGAATGGGCAGTCGTGGCGCGGCGCAGTATGGTAACGCCATGGAATCCTACGGCATGAAGAACATGTTCTTCACCCAAAGGGATGTTGGCCATTTGTCCGGCCTACTGAACGCCAGTGGGGTGTTGGCCGATCATTACTCAATGAAAGGGCTGGAAGGTGCCACCAAGAAGGCGCTGGGTGACATCCGCACCATCCTCCAGGTTGCCTCCGTCTCCGGTAAGGAGGCAGTGCAGATGCTTGGCACCTTGAAGCAGGGGGGTATGGGCTCCACGGTGGGCACTGAAGCCATACAGAAGTTGGCCCGCTACGCCTCCCTTTCGGGCGTCTCCATGCAGCAGCTTTATACCCAGTCAGTCCTGCCGGGCGCCGCTCAGGGAGCTTCTTTGGGGTATCTCTCCGGCTACGCTGGAATTTATGGAGCCAACACAACTGCCACCTTCGAGGCCTACTACAAAAACCGCCTGCTGAACCAGTCTCAGTATGCCGTAATGGGGGGCCCAGAAGGAGCCCAGAGAACCGCCTTAGAGGGACAGGCCAATTTCGCCGGGTCTTCCTTAGGGCAGATCATGATGTACAACAAGTTCATGTCGGGAATGGGGAATGCCAGCGGCAACATCTCCGGAATGGTGGCCAACTTCGGCGCCCGCTTCTCCGGCAATCCCATGAATCAGTCCGGGCTCATGCAGCTGAACGCCCCATATCTGAAGAGCGCCATGCTGCTGTCAAAGAACAGGGGGATGATGTTCAGGGCTGCCATGCAGGCCACAAGGCAAATTTTCCCTGGCGCTCAGACGCCGGATGGAGTTCAGGCGGGGGATATCTATGATATCATGACCAGCATGTTCGACCAAACTCCAGAGGAGGCGAGGAGGGTTTTATATTACGAGATTGCCAAGCATAAACTCGGCACGACGGCGCTCACGGCGGCCTCAGCTGGCAGGCAGTACCTCCGGCAATATGACACCGCCGAATCTCAATCCGGAAGGACCTGGGGAGGGCTGCCGAGAGATTTCATGAAACCCATATATGCCGCTGGGGGTTTCACCTCCAAGCTTTCCCGTGGTGCCAACTCCGGCATAGCTGGACTAGTGCACGGCTGGCACGACTTCTGGCAGAGGACAATCTACGGGGATACCTCCCTGGATATAAGTAAAAGTGTCCGTATGGAGAACAACGCCCGGCTGTACGGGAGAAACGCCTTTAACCGAATGTCCACTACGGTGCCATTAGTGACGGGGGTTGGTAACTACCAGCATACCTATGATTTGCATCCGGAGAGGGCATACCAGTACGGGAATATTCAGGATTCCATAAATAAAGCGCTGACCTCTTCAGACTCCTCCACCCGGTCCTTAGCCGAGCAGGCTTCCCAGCTTCTGGCGGAAGGAAAAACAGGGGAGGCCATAACCATGTTCGGGAGCATCGGCATTCACCTCACCCCCGCCATGGCACCTCTCATTAAGGCGAATATCCAGGGGATTTATAAACAGTCAAAGAGCGTTTCTCTGTTGAGGGCGCATCTAGGTGTGGGGGGCCCCACGGTTCTTAAGGACGCGGATGACGCTTACCATAAGGCCCTTCAGGCTGACATGATAAACCCCACCACGGCCACCCAAGCCAACCTTGCGGAGAAAACTAAAACTTTAAGGCAGCTATCCGCAAAGCTTCATTATTCTTTGAGCTCCCAGAAAATGTCCCCCGTGGCTGCCATGGCGCAGGCAAGCCATATGCATCTTCAGCCCACGAATTCCGCCGAGCTTGACAACATGGGCTACAACATGGCCATCGAGGACCGTGGCAATAAGCTGAGTGCATTCCAGATGGAGAGGGTGGGATCCCATTTTGTCAAGTGGGGGATGAAGGATTACGGGTTTACTTCCGCCCAGACCTCTAAGCTGCGTAGAGATGAGCTGGCCCTCCGTAGTGCAAAAACGCCAGAACAGAGGCACACGGCGAAGGAGTTGGTGCTGAGGGATATGAATAGGGACTTGGTGGAAGCCAAGAAGAATTTGACTCAGCTCAACGCCTTCAAGAAGGAGAGGAAGGCGGCGGAAGAGACGGCATTGTCCACCAAGAACCAGATTAACGCCAAGGGGCTTATGAATTCAATGACATTGAATGGACCGGTGACCATGAATGCCCAGCACGTCACTCTGGTGACAGGAAAAGGTGGGGGAGGGGGCAGTAATGTTACTAGTCAGAAACCAGGAAGTGGTGCGGCAACTCCATGGCTTGTTGCCGGAGCCGAATGGCTGGCGGGAAAGTGACCTTTAAGGAGCCTAAATAATGAACAATTCAATCTATCTTAAAATCCAACCTTTTGACGCGCAAAAGGTTTTTGAAACGCAGGTGGAGAGCATATTCAAGCCCTTAATGAACCCTACCGCCATTTTTGTGCCGGCACAGTTTGGTGGCCCTTTAAATATGTTAGCACTTTATATGGAGAGGGACGTTCTGACGTTCATGAAAGTGAGCCCTAATGAGTAGTAACCCAGTCTCCAATATCGGAACTTTGGTCTCTTCGGCCAGCCAAGGCATAACAGCCAGTAACAGCTTAAGCACCGGCTTCCAGCTTATCCCGCAAAGTGAGCGTTTATTCACTACGCTTCCTCGGGAAAGCCTGGCTGGGCAGCAGCAGAACTTCGCCTCGCTGTACATACGAAATTCCAAACAAGCCAAGCCCACCAATTATCAAAACCTCACCGGACTTGAGAAGGCGCTCACCAATAAGGCTGTGGGCTTCGCCTCCTTTCTCCTTGAGAGCTATTCCTTCGCCCAGTCTGAAAGGAGTCAGCTCACTCCGGTGTTTGGCGGGGGCATTGTTGCTTATTTCTTTGGGCAAAATCCGATCACCTTAACACTTCAGGGCAACATACCAGATGACATTGATTCTCAATGGTTTCTGCAATTCTGTGCTGCATACCAGGAGTTTTTAAGAGGTACCCAACTCGCCAGACGAAACGAGGAAATGGTATTTCTTCTTCCTAACATGAGTGTGGGGGGGGCGATATTAGATCTTCAATATAATCAAGATAGTACGCGGTGGGTGGATATACCCTTCACGGCTACAATTCTGGTTCGGACCCTTCAGTATCGCCCCGTCG
>JAJYNB010000059.1 GCA_021786555.1 Bacillota bacterium
AGTTCCCCCACCTGGTTGGCTCCGAGCGTTCGGCCTGCGTCATCTACCAGCCGGGCTTCACTGTGAAAGACGGGTTTACCTACCGAACCCAGTTTGCGCCGCATATCAGAAGGGTGCAGGGCAAAGCAGTTGGGGCCTGCTTCCGTCAGCCCGTAACCCTGCTTGAACACCAGCCCCCTGGCCCAGTAAGTCTCATAAATCACCTGGGGGCAGGGCGCCCCGCCTGAAATGCAGAAACGCACAGAGCTGAGGTCAGCAGACTCAAACCCCGGTGCCTGGGCGAGCATCTGAAACATGGCCGGAACCATAAACACGATTGTAGCGCGTTCCCGGCTGATGATTTCCAAAGCCTGGCCCGGTTGAAAGGCTCCCATCAGAATCAAAGTCCCGCCCAGATGAAGCAAGGGATTAGTCAGCACGTTGAGGCCCCCCGTGTGGAAAAAAGGGGTAAATACCGGGGCGATGTCCAGAGAATTCAGGTCCCAGCTGATTGCCGTATTAACCGCGTTCCAGGTCACCATGCGCCGGGAGAGCACGGCCCCTTTAGGAAAGCCGGTCGTCCCGCCGGTGTAAAGAATCAGCCAGGGAGACTCAAGCCCGGCTTCCGGGGTTGGCAGCCCCTTGACTTCGGCCTGGGCCAGGATTTGAGGGTAGCTGAGGTCTTCCGTGCTGCCCGGCGCAGCTGCATCCAGGCTGACAAAATGCTCTACAGCCACCTTGGGGCGCAGTTTTGCCGTAAGGTCTGCGGTATCCGCACCATAACACAACAGGCGCGGCCGGCTGTCATGCAGGATAAATTCCAGTTCAGCGGGGGCCAGGCGAAAGTTCAGGGGCACATACAGCGCTCCCAGCTTTTGCGCTCCAAACATCAGGTCCAGGTGTTCCAGCCTGTTCTGAGCGAGGATTGAGATCCGGTCCCCCGCCCGGACCCCCAGTGTGTGATAGAGAAAGGAGGCCAGTTTTCCAGCGCGCTCGTTAAGATCCCTATAGGTAAGCCGCCGCTCTGTGACCGCGTCGATCACCGCCACGTGCTCCGGCGTCAGTTCTGCCCGTTTATCCAGCCAATCGGCAGCGTACATAGGCCCTCACCTCCCTTAGTCGGCGTGCAATCCCTCCATGACCATACTCATGACGGTGTTAAAGGCCTTGGCCGGTACGTCCTTACCCTCCCACAAAACCCAGCGCATCCCGATGAATTCGGCAATCCCCATCAAGGCATAAGCCACGGTTTCCGGGTCCAGACGGCGGAATTCGCCCGCCTCCATGGCCGCTTCCACCCCCTGGACGTACCCTTGGGCCATACGGCGGTAATACCACTTGTACAGGTCTTCATCGACAAATTCCACCTGCTGCATGATGCGGTAAAGATTGCGGTGTTTCTTGATGAAAGCGAAAAAGGCAGCAAAGCCCCGTTCCTCCACTTCACGTCGGCTGTTGAGCCCGCTTACAGCCTGGCTGATTTCCCGCCGCAGGTTGTGGCTCAGTTCCCTCACCAGTTCCGCGAAAATGTCCTGCTTGCCCGGAAAGTAGACGTAGAAGGTACCCTGGGCCACCCCGGCTTTCAGTGTGATGTCCACCACTGAAGCGCGAAAATATCCCTTCTCGCCAAAGATTTCCTCCGCCGCGTCTAAAAGCTTTTGCCGGGTAGCTTCCCCCCTGCTGGTTTTAGCCTGAAAATCCTTGGTCTGGCCCTTAGCCGGAGCCTCTTTGTTGCTCTCATTTGTTGACATCTAAATCACTCCACCGTTTTTGTCCTTTATTTAAGTTTAAACACGGTCCAAAAAATCCAGCACCCGGCGGTTAAACTCTTTGGCCTGCTCGACAAAGAACAGGTGCCCGCCTCCGGGCATAATCACCAGCTCCGCCCCGGAAATCCCGGCGGCCAAAAGCTCGCTGTTGCGGGCCGGGATCACCAGATCGTCAGCCCCGGTGATGACCAGGACCGGCGCTTTTATCCGGTTGAGCCGGCTTTCTGTATTAAAGGTCGTAGCTGCCATAAACTGCCGCTCCCAGGCATAGCGCGGTGTCGGCTTCTCCAGGCGCCAGCCCACCATGCGGTCAATGACTTCCGGCCGGCTGTTGCGGAAATCTTCGCTTAAAGCAGTTTTAAAGCCCTGGCGGATAATTCCTTCCGGGGTGAGCCCCTGGACATTGAGCATGCTGTTCAATGCTGTTTCTGTAATCGGGATGCTGTCGGGACCGCCGAAGGAGGTGCACCCCAATACCAGGCTCTTTATGATCTCCGGGTGGCGCAGGGCGATTTCCTGGGCCACAAACCCGCCCATGGACACCCCCAGGATATGGGCGGCGGGAATATCGAGGCTTGCCAGAAGCCCGGCAGTATCATCAGCCAGCATGGCAATGCTGTAGGGAATATCGGGTTTATCGCTCTCCCCTACTCCCCGGTTATCAAAGACTATGGTCTGGTAAGATTCTGCAAATCTCTCCACCTGGCAAAACCAGGACCAACTGGCATAACCCAGTCCGGCGATGAGCAGCAGGGGCTCACCCTTGCCGTAAACCTCGTAGTAAAGCTCTGTATCCCCCACCCGCGCTTTTGCCATCTTCCTCACCCTCCCTCATTTATACTGTCCGGGCCCCATTTGATGGTTATGGCATCCCAGACGTAGCCAATGCCCGCGCTGACCATCACCACCAGGTCGCCGTCTTTTACCCTTCCCTGCTCCAGGGCTAGGCGCAGGGAAAGCACCTGGTCGATCTGGCCGATATGCCCGTAGTCTTCCAGATAGATGGCCTGGTCCGGCCTTAACCCCAACTCCTTGAGGACGTAAGCGTGGGCTGAGCGCTTCATGTGCAGGATTGCCAGGTAAGATATAGCTTCGGGCGTGTACCCGCTTCTGGTCACGGATTCGCGTACCACCTTGACGAAGTTGGCCATAGACAGCGCATCCAGCCGGTTTTTCATCCCCTCGGGATCGAATACGTCCAGGTAGTGCAGGCGCCGGTCTATACTCTCGTGGCTCAGGGGAAGCCGCGTCCCCCCTGCCGGCACGGCCACATCCTCGGAAAAAGCTCCGTCTGTAATTATTACGGACTCCAGTACCCGGTTGGAGCTATAACCCTTGCGCAGCAGAATAGCCGCTCCCCCCGCCCCCAGGCTGTAGAGAAAGCGGGAACGCGGGTTTTTGTAGTCAACCAGGTCACTGTTGCGGTAACCGCCCGCCAAGAGAACTGTGTTTATTTCTTCATGCGAGAGCATCAGACTTTTGGCGAGCTTGAGGGCCATGATGGTGGTACCGCAGCGCAGAGAGGTATCAAAGGCCCAGGCATTTTTCGCCCCGATGTCATGCTGCAGCTTGATCCCAGCGGTCCACACCGGATACTCCTTATGTTCTTCACCCACATAGATGACCACATCGATTTCCTCCGGGTTTAGCCCGGCCTCAGCCAGCGCTTGCTGTGCCGCCCAAACCCCCATTTGGCAGGTATGGTCTTCCGGCCCCGGTACCGGCTTGCGCCGGAAACCCAGCTTTTGTTCCACAATTTCCCGCGGAATGCCGCTTCCCTTGGAGACGTCCTCGCTGGAGTGAAAATATCCGGGAATATACAGCCCGGTGCTGACAATTCCAATCGGTACTCCTGACACTGCCCTGCCCCTCCCGATCCGGGGAATTACCCTGGATTAATAACTTGAAACATGAACCATCTGTCATGTTTATCATAGTTCTCTTACTGGAGCTAAATCCAGCTTTCTACCGTTAACGGCCATATTTTATGCTTAAGTGGCGGTTTTTTCCGCCTAAGCCGTTTGGACTGGCTCCCAGGTCAATTATGCCCAGGAATCTGCAGGCCTTTGCTCACCGACGGTGAAGTTACAAGCCTCACTGGCCCTCACTCCCGTTGGAAACGCCGCTTCCGGGAGGCGGACAGTTTTCCCGCCTCCGGTCAAAAGCTGGAGACGAGTATTTAAAACATGAATCATCTGTCACTTACCATGTTTATTAC
>JAJYNB010000025.1 GCA_021786555.1 Bacillota bacterium
TCTAAAAGCTGTTGGTGGTACACAAAAAAGAAATAGTTGGTGAGCCCCACTGTCATGGCACCGGAAAATATAATCAGCGGATAATCGTGGTAGAGGGAACTGAGTACCAGTCCAAACCAAATAAAGACAAAGTTCACGAATTCCGTGTGACTCTTAACCAGTGCGAACAAATAGATATACACCAGCGCCATAATAAAGTACATTGTTTGATTAATCAGCTTGCGTTTTAACACAAGCCAGGTGATGATGGTTAAGAGCACCATTCCGGCCGGGACTGGGACGATATTCAGCAAATGTGCCGGCTCATAAAAAATGGCGATGGTTGCAATGTCTAAGATCAAAAGAATCCACAACAACTTGGCCATGAGCAGGTTGCGGCTGTGAATCAGTTCTGTTTTTTTGTCCATCTCTTCCCCTCCAATGCCCAAATTTCGACACTAAAGGTCTTATTATCCAGAAATTCTCCAAAAATTCCAAATTTCCTTCTTGAAGCCCTCAACTTAACTTGGGCAGCGCAGTAAACCGCCTGTACAAATTAAAAACCGGGAGGATCTAACACAGATTCTCCCGGTCTTACTACGCTCTCAATAATTACTTTTGTACCTCAAAGGAGCTTTTCAGGGACACAATGCGGTTGAAGACCAGGTGGTCCTTGCTTGTATGCTTGGGGTCTACATTAAAATAACCGTGCCTGAAAAACTGAAACTTGTCATGGGGCCCGGCAGCCTGCATATTGGGCTCTACGAAGCCATGAAGAAGCTGGAGCGAATCAGGATTAACCAAATCCAGAAATGACTTGTCCTCGCCGCCTGGTTCATCCAGAATGAGGGATTCGTACAGCCTGAATTCGGCTGGAACCGCTTGGCCGGCATCAACCCAGTGGATTGTCCCTTTCACCTTGCGTCCGGTAAAGCCGGTACCGCTTTTGGTTTCCGGGTCATAGGTACACCGCAGTTCCACTATATTACCGCCGTCATCTTTAATCACTTCATTACATTTGATAAAGTATGCGTGTTTGAGCCTGACTTCATTTCCCGGAAACAGCCTGAAATATTTGCTGGGCGGGTCTTCCATGAAGTCATCCTGTTCGATATAAATTTGCCGGGAGAACGGAATTTGTCTGAGACCCATCTCCAGCTTTTCAGGGTTGTTCTCGGCCTCCAGCATTTCGACCTGGCCCTCGGGATAATTGGTGATGACCACCTTCAAGGGCCGCAGGACTGCCATAGTTCTGGGTGCCTTCTGCGTCAAGTCCTCACGGATAAAATGCTCCAGCATTTTTACGTCTACCACGCTGTCGCTCTTGGCCACACCAATCTCCCGGGCAAAATTACGGATAGATTCAGGGGTATAGCCTTTTCTCCTCAAGCCGGAGATGGTCGGCATGCGCGGATCATCCCACCCGTCCACATACTTTTCATCCACCAATTGTTTTAACTTCC
Source organism: Bacillota bacterium (assembly GCA_021786555.1). Lineage (GTDB taxonomy): Bacteria > Bacillota > Desulfitobacteriia > Desulfitobacteriales > JAJXUE01 > JAJZPO01. The sequence goes on from JAJYNB010000025.1 coordinate 1,443, forward strand.
GTTTGCTCATGACAGTATTGGTCAGGTTCAACCTGGCAAATTCGTACTGGTGGGGCTCTCGTTCCATCTCGCATTCACGCACCACCCAGTCATAGAGGGGACGGTGGTCCTCAAATTCCAGGGTGCAGATGGAGTGGGTAACACCTTCAATGGCGTCTTCCAACGGATGAGCGAAGTCATACATGGGATAAATGCACCATTTGTCCCCCGTATTGTGGTGTGAGGCATGGGCAGTGCGGTAGAGCACCGGGTCCCGCATATTGATATTTGGCGAGGACATATCGATTTTGGCTCTAAGTACCTTTTCACCGTCACTGAATTTACCCTGGCGCATCCGTTCAAACAAATCCAGGTTTTCCTCAACACTTCTGTTGCGGTAAGGGCTTTCCTTGCCTGGCTCGGTCAAAGTGCCGCGGGTCTGCCTGATTTCTTCCGCCGAGAGGTCACAGACGTAGGCTTTGCCCCGCTTGATGAGTAATACCGCCCGGTTGTACATCTCCTCAAAATAATCCGAGGCAAAGTACAAGCCGTCCCACTCATAGCCCAGCCACTTTACATCTTCTTTAATAGACTCTACGTATTCCGTGTCTTCTTTCACCGGATTAGTGTCATCAAAACGCAGGTTGGTCCTTCCCTTAAACTCATCAGCCAAATCAAAGTTCAGGCATATGGATTTGGCGTGGCCGATATGCAAGTAACCGTTGGGCTCCGGCGGGAAACGGGTAATAATTTCTGCAACCTTATCAGCCTTTATATCCTGTGCGATGATATTCTTTAAGAAATTTGACGAGATGGTTTCCATTGTTACCAACCTTTCTTACAGCAAAATAGACTGAGACTAAGTATTCAGCAGGGATTGAAGGAATATTTCCGTCAGGAATTCAGAAGTCAGTAGTCAGAATTCAGAATGCTTCGGTGTATTTCTCCCGTAATAGCTCATGTCTCCTGAATAGTTATTCATATTCTACAGTTTCCCTAGACTTCCTTCTGTTTTGGACACTCGTTTCTTATTAGTGTTGCCACTTTAAATTGCAAAGTTACCGTGTTTGAACACACGGATTTCAGTTCCTGCTGCCGTAATTCCGCTGATTTCCAGATCCTTTGTGCCAATCATAAAGTCTTCATGGACAAGGGAATCATTTACCTCTAATTTCTCCAGTTCCTCCCGGGCCAGGTTTTCACCGTTTTTGATACACACAGGATAGGCCTTGCCGATAGCCAGATGACAGGATGCGTTTTCATCAAATAAAGTGTTAAAGAACAAAATGTTTTCATTTGAGATGGGTGAATCATAGGGAACCAGGGCCACTTCACCGAGATAATGGGAACCTTCGTCGGTTTCTATGATACTCTTTAAAGCCTCAAAACCTTTCTCGGCCGCAAAATCCACAATCCTGCCATCCTTGAAGGTTAGGGAGAATCGTTCAATCAGTTTCCCGTTATAGTTTAAAGGCATGGAGCTTATTACCTTACCATTGACCCCGCTCTTTTTGGGCAAAGTAAAGACCTCTTCCGTTGGCATGTTAGCCATAAACTCCACACCCTCCGGAGTGTAGTCGGAACCCCCAAGCCAAAGATGATTTTCAGGCAGCTCAATTTTCAAGTCTGTCCCCAGGGAATTTTTGAAGTGAAGAAACCTCAGATTGCTGGAATTTAGAAAGTCCATGCGTTTTTTGAGGTTTTGTTTGTGAATTTGCCAGGCAGAAACGGGGTCAGCCGCATCCACCCTGACAGTCTTAAAAATCAAGCCCCACATTTTTTCCACAGCCTCATCTTCCGACAGGTCCGGAAAAACTTTCCTGGCCCAGGACCTGGTCGGAATTGAAACAACAGACCAGGAGTTTTTGCCGCTCATGAGCCTTTCCCTATATTCTTGTAAGGCAGTATTGCCGGCTTTTTGAGCCTTTACCATCCTTTGGGGCTCTACGTCCTGCATCAATTCCGGGTCATTGGCAGCAATAGTCAAAAAGGCTGCCCCTTGACGCACGTGCGTTAGATAAAATTCTTTCTGCCACTGCGGGTATTCTTCAAACACTGCTTCCGGGGCATGCAGAAACCTGATGTGGGAGAATAACTCATCTCGCCAACTGATAACTACATCCCGTGCCCCCTCCTCATATGCAGTCCGGGCTATGAGCCTGGTAAAATGAGCGCACTCAATGGGAGAGATAATTACCAGCGTTTGATCCTGTTGAATGTTGATTCCCGTTTTTACTATGAGGCGAGCATATTTGTCAAGTAAAGTGTCGTTCACTTACATCGCTCCTTTAATCTACTCTAACGACAACGTTGAGGTGGAAGCTTATGTGGAAAATCTACCTTTGACCTAGTCCGGAGCGGGAGGTCCGCTAATGACATTCCCTTGAGAGCTTACGGTTCACCGCAACTATTCAACCGATAACGTTTTGCCATTTTTCAACATCTCTAAATCCACCTTGTGTACCAGCCCTTCTTGCGAGGCCCGACCAAGCAGAGCTGTTACTGCCTTATATCCTGTATCACCCATA
>JAJYNB010000138.1 GCA_021786555.1 Bacillota bacterium
AACTGGCCCAGGGCGCTTATGCTGACGTAATTATCGTTGATTATAATCCGCCTACACCTCTGAGCGAAAACAACGCCGACGGCCATATCCTGTTTGGCGTGTCCGGCCGATCCGTAGCCACTACCATCATTAACGGCAAGGTAGTCATGGAGGAAAGGCGCCTCACCGGCTTGGACGAAGCCGAAATCTGCGCCAAGTCCCGCGAACTGAGCAGCAAACTGTGGGAACGGTTTTAGGCTAAATTGAAAGCAAATCCAGCGTCTCAATTTGCAACAGACTCGGTTCTGGTCCCACAGCTTTGATAGGATTGAATAGCCAGGCTGCCTCACTCTGAGACTTTTGGTGTAGCAATATGAGACATGAGCATCATAGTGAGACGATAACAACCTTGCCAGGTTACCTGCGCTTACAAGGGGCTCGGATTAAACTGTCAAACAAGCAGCCGGATAGAGCCTGAAAAAGTCTGCCAAAGGAACTCGAAAGTGAGTCAGCGGAGAACCGTCCCCTGCTGACTCAGTGAGTAAGCTGAAACAGCCCCCAACGGACTTGTTTTTGAGATGAATGGGGACGACTTCCAAGCGACTCGAGGGAGTGGGGGTTGGCACAGTTCTTGCTTTAAAAACTGGCGTGACTCATCAAACCATTCAGGAGTCAGCAGTCAGGAGTTAAACGTCAGAACGACAGAACGGTATATCAGCTCGAAGTATTCTGAATACTGACTCCTGAATTCTGAGTAACTGAACAGATCATCAAACTTAGGTTTTAGCAACAGAAAGGGGAATTTGTCTTGGAGAAGGATTTCGGCAAAGTGCTGGAGCTAGCGCAAAAATACCAGCCGGAAATAAGCCGGTTTTTGCGGGACCTGATCGCTATTCCCAGCGAAAGCTGCCAAGAAGAAAAAGTAGTTTTACGCATCAAAGCGGAAATGGAAAAAGTGGGGTTTGATAAGGTGGAGATAGACCCCATGGGTAATATCCTGGGCTACATCGGCCACGGTAAACACCTGATTGCCATGGATGCCCACATTGACACCGTAGGCGTCGGCAACCCGGAACTTTGGCAGTATGACCCGTACCAAGGCTATGAAGATGACGAAATCATCATCGGCCGGGGCGCCACAGACCAAACGGGCGGCATGGCCTCCATGGTCTACGCCGGCAAAATCATCAAAGACCTGGGCCTGGAAGACGATTATACCTTGGTAGTGATCGGTTCGGTACAGGAAGAAGACTGTGACGGGTTGTGCTGGCAGTACATCGTCAACGAGGACAAGCTGAAGCCTGAATTTGTGGTAATCACGGAACCCACCGACGGCAAGATTTACCGCGGGCACCGGGGCCGGATGGAAATCAAAGTGACCACCAAGGGAGTAAGCTGCCACGGTTCCGCGCCGGAGCGGGGGGACAACGCCATCTACAAAATGGCAGGCATCCTGACCGAACTGCGCGCCCTGCATGAAAACTTGAAAGACCACCCCTTCCTGGGCAAAGGCAGCCTCACGGTTTCGGAAATCTTCTTCACCTCGCCCTCCCGCTGCGCCGTGGCCGACAGCTGTCATATTTCCATCGACAGGCGCCTGACCGCCGGTGAGAATGGCGAATACGCCATCCAGCAAATCAAAAACCTGCCTGCGGTCAAAGCTGCGGGAGCAGAAGTTGAAATGTACACTTACGAACGGCCTTCCTATACCGGTCTGGTTTACCCTACTGAATCTTACTTCCCCACCTGGCTGATTGAAGAGGACCATCCCGTTTGTTCCAGTCTGGTTGATGCCTACGAGGGCCTGTTCAAGCAAGCTCCCGTAGTGGACAAGTGGACCTTTTCCACCAACGGGGTGTCAATTATGGGCCGCTACGGCATTCCCTGCATCGGCTTTGGCCCCGGACGCGAGGCCCAGGCCCACTTCCCGAATGAGCGGACATGGAAGAAGGAACTGGTGGAAGCCTGCGCCCTGTACGCCATGATCCCCAGTGTGTACGTGCAGAAATATGCAGATAAAATGCCCGAGTCCACTGAAAACCTGATGAAGGTGGAGCGATAATAGGTAAGTCTCAAGAGCAGAATTCATGAGTCAGAAGACAGGAGTCAGAATCAGGAGTCAGAAGCTATAAGGTAGGAGAAAGAATGCTTGACTGTCTTAAGCATTCTGACTTCTGACTCCTGACTACCTCTCCACAATACAATCTAGGAGGAATATTCATGCAGTCGATTTTCCGCGGCAGACATTTCATCAACCTGGAGGACTTCAGCAAAGAAGAAGTAGACACCATGCTTGAGGTGTCCCTGGACCTGAAGAAAAAGTTCGCCATGGGCGTTCCCACTCCGTATCTGCTCCATCAAACCATGTTTCTGATGTTTTTCGAGCAGTCCACCAGGACGAGAAACTCCATGGAAGCCGGTTTCTCACAGTTAGGCGGCCACGCCGGTTTTCTGGATGCCAGCAACATGCAAATCGCCCACGGTGAAACACCTAAGGATACCGCCATCATCCTGTCCCGCTTCGGCCACGCTATTGCGGCCCGCTACTGCAACTGGGGGATCGGCAACAAGTACCTGAATGAAATGGCTAAGTGGTCCACCGCGCCGATTATGAACCTGCAATGCGACCTCTATCACCCTTTCCAGGCCCTGGCCGATCTGATGACCATGAAGGAAAAAATCGGGGATCTGAAACGCGTTAAAGTATCTATCATCTGGGCTTATGCTGAAAGCCACAAGAAACCCATTTCCGTGCCTTTGTCACAAGTCCTGCTTTTCCCGCGCTACGGCATGGATGTGGTTTTGGCTCACCCCAAGGGTTGGGAACTGCCTGATTGGGTGATTGAGCAAGCTAAAGCCAACGCCGCCAAATTCGGCGGTACCGTTACCGTTACCAACAACGAAGCAGAGGCCTACGAAGGTGCCCATATCGTTATTCCGAAAAACTGGGGCAGCTGGGTTACCGACCAAACCGGGGCCAGCAGCGCCGGAGCTGTGGCGGTTGTTGACGACAAGCTTAAGGCTCAGAAGGGTTGGAAATGCACTGAAGCCAAGATGGCCACAGCGGATAAAGATGTAATGTACATGCACGCCCTGCCGGCTGACCGTAACAACGAAGTGGAAGATTCCGTAATCGACGGCCCGCACTCCATCGTCTATGATGAGGCTGAAAACCGGCTGCACACCGCTAAAGCCGTGATGACACTGTTGATGGGTGGAAGATAAACTTGAGTAAGCTAGCTGTTATAGCCATCGGGGGAAACTCGCTGATCCGCGATAATGCTCACCAAAGCGTTGAGGACCAATACCAGGCGGTGTGCGAAACGGCCAGGCATATCGCGGGGATGATTGAGCAGGGTTATGAGGTAATCGTTACCCATGGCAACGGCCCCCAGGTAGGGTTTATTCTGCGCCGGGCGGAGATTGCTTCCGACGTGGCGTCTATGCACCATGTGCCGTTGGTAAGCTGCGGCGCGGATACACAGGGCGCTATCGGCTACCAGATCCAGCAGGCTATGGACAATGAGTTTAGAAAACGCGGGTTGAAAAAATCCGCTGTCACCATCGTAACCCAGGTGGTAATTGATGCGGCCGATCCTGCCTTCCAAAAGCCTTCCAAGCCTATTGGCTCCTTTTACAGCCAGGAGCAGGCGGAAAGCATTCATAGGACAAATCCCAGCTGGGTTTTGGTCAACGACGCAGGGCGCGGCTACCGCCGCGTAGTGGCCTCCCCCCAACCTAAAGAAATTGTGGAACGGGACGTCATCAGTAAGCTGGTGCGTGACGGTTACTGTGTGGTTGGCGTTGGCGGCGGCGGGATTCCTGTTGTCAGGAAGCAGGACGGCACTTTGCTGGGAGTGGATGCGGTGATTGACAAGGATTTTGCCTCCAGCCTGCTGGCTACGCAGATAGAGGCTGATCTCTTAGTCATCTCCACCGGAGTACCTAAGGTTTATTTAA
>JAJYNB010000096.1 GCA_021786555.1 Bacillota bacterium
TATGTCTGAAGCAGGTCCCCGATACATCGGAGGTGCGGATTGACCCCAAGACCAACACCCTGATGCGGGAGGGGGTTCCTTCAATCATTAACCCCTATGACGCCCACGCCCTGGAAGAAGCATTGGCACTGCGGGACAAGGTGGGCGGCAAAGTGACGGTTCTTAGCATGGGCCCGCCCCAGGCGGTGGAGTCCTTGCGCAAAGCGGTCTCCCTGGGGGCAGATGAAGCGATACTACTCAGCGACCGGGCCTTTGCAGGTTCTGATACTTTGGCTACCAGCTACATCCTGGCCCAGGCTTTGGAAAAGATACGGGAGGAACAGGGCATAGACGTAGTCCTTTGCGGCAAACAGGCAATTGACGGGGATACCGCCCAGGTAGGACCGGGCATTGCCAGGCGGCTCAATATACCACAGCTTACTTATGTAATCAAAGTTGACTGGATAAAGGAAGGGGAAATTCAAGTAAACCGCAAGCTGGAAGACGGCAGGGAAGTGGCCCAGGCCACACTGCCGGTCTTGTTGACAGTAGAAAAGGAACTGAACGAAATAAGATATGCTTCGTTCCCCAACATGCTCAGGGCTGCCAAATACGAACCCCTGGTCTGGGGTGCGGATAAATTCCACTTGAGTCCGGCAGAGATGGGGCTTAAAGGCTCCCCCACCAGTGTGTCGCGTATTTTCGCTCCTCCCGGACGCACGGGCGGGGAACAGATCATGGCCATAGATGACCCAGGCAGCGCCGCGATTTCCCTGGTGGAAAAACTGTTCCAACAGAACATCATCATGGTTCATCCCATGGCAAGAGGGGGCCGGGACTGATGGCAATGCTGGATATTGATAAAACCAGGTGTATTGGCTGCGGTGCCTGTGTGGTAGAGTGCCCCACCGACGCCCTGGACCTGGTGGACGGTATAGTGGTTGTTAACCATGAAAAATGCATCCGCTGCGGCAAATGCGTGGGAGTATGTCCCGCCAACGCCCTGAACCTGGAAAGGGAGGGCGAAGGAGCACAGCCGGAAAAAAGGGACCCCGAAGCCGGTAAACGGCACGAGTTCAGTAAAGAACAGCCTTTGCCGGAGCAGGTTGCCGTATACGCCGCCGACAAGCCCAAAGACATTGCCGCAGGTAAGAGTGCATCTGGTGAACCTGCTGAGTACAGGGGAGTCTGGGTGTTGGTTGAACAGCATCTGGGTGAAGTCGCTCCTGTGTCCTGGGAGTTGTTGGGGGAAGGCCGCAAGCTGGCGGATACCTTGAAAGTCCCTTTGGCCGGTGTGCTGCTGGGAAGCGGGGTTGAGTATATTATCCCGGAAGTTTTCGCCTACGGCGCGGAAGACGTGTATCTGATTGATGATCCAATCCTGGAAAAATACCGCACTGAGCCCTATGCCAGGGGGATAGTGGACCTGGTGCACAAATATAAACCCGAAATTTTTCTCTATGGCGCCACAACCTTGGGGCGGGACCTGTCGGGAGCTGTGGCAACAGAGCTGAAAACCGGGTTGACAGCTGACTGCACTGTTTTGGGCGTTGACCAGGAAACAGGCTTACTGCAGCAGACCAGGCCGGCTTTCGGCGGCAATATAATGGCAACCATTCTCTGCCGCAAGCACCGTCCGCAAATGGCTACAGTCCGGCCGCGGGTCATGGCTATGCCGGACAAAGCGGCCGGGAGAAGCGGTCCGGTTCACCGGGAAACCCTAAGTATGAACGAGGAGGAAGTCCGCACCAAGGTAGTGGATTTCGTCCGTGGCAAGGGACGCTCCGTATTTTTAGACAAGGCGGAAATTATTGTCTCGGTGGGCAAAGGCCTGGGTAACGCCAAGAATCTCCCCATGGTGGAGGAGTTCGCCAATACCCTGGGTGCAACTCTTGCAGGGTCCAGGCAGGCGGTGGAGGCGGGCTGGCTCTCCCATGAACACCAGGTTGGCCAGACCGGGGTTACAGTGAGGCCCAAGGTGTACTTCGCCATTGGCATATCGGGGGCGATTCAGCACCTGGTTGGCATGGAAACCTCCGACTGTATAATTGCCATCAACAACGACCCGGAGGCGCCGATTTTCAAGGTTGCCAATTACGGTCTGGTCGGGGACTTGTTCCAGATAGTGCCTGCCCTAAACAGGGAATTCAGCAAGCGCATGTCGTTAGGTTTAGGAAGGTAGGTGAGGGCAGTGGAAGAATTTGATGTGATTGTGGTTGGCGCCGGTCCCGCCGGGCTGGCCGCGGCTATGACAGCAGTCAGAAATGGCATGAAAACCATTGTAATTGAACGGGGAGAATTTCCCGGGGCCAAAAATGTTATGGGCGGCGTACTGTACACCCAGCCTACATCCCGTCTGGTACCGGAATTTTATCAGGAAGCTCCCCTGGAAAGGCCGGTGGTTGAACAGCGCTACGCCTTCCTGGACGGTGATAACGCTTTTACCGCCGGGTACCGCAGTCCTGCCTGGGCTGACCCTCCCTATAACGCCCACACTGTGCTCCGGGCCAAGTTCGACCGCTGGCTGGCCAAAAAAGCAGAAGCGGAAGGCGTTTTGATCATTACCGAAACTGTGGTGGAAGACCTTCTGTATAAAGGGGACGCGGTGGCAGGCGTGCGTACCGGCCGGGCTGAAGGGGATGTCCTGGGCAAGGTTGTGATCCTGGCTGAAGGGGTGAACGCCCTTATCTCCAAGAAGGCGGGACTGCACACCCAATTAGGACCGGAACACGTGGCAGTGGCGGTCAAGGAAATAATTTCCCTGCCCAGGGAAAAAATTGAGGACCGCTTCTGTCTCGAAGAAGGCCAGGGCGCTACCCTGGAACTGTTGGGAGATGCCACGGCGGGGATGATTGGCACAGCATTTATTTATACCAATCAGGATTCCCTTTCGGTGGGCATCGGCTGTCTCCTCTCGGAAATGGTTAAACATCAGGCCAATCCCAATGATCTGCTGGAGCGATTGAAAGCCCAGCCTTATGTGCGCAAGCTGATCCAGGGTGGTGAGACCAAAGAATACATGGGCCACCTGATACCGGAGGGCGGCTATAAGGCTATACCCAAGATGTACCGCCAGGGGGTGATGGTGGTAGGGGATGCGGGCATGCTTGTAAACGGCATCCACCGCGAAGGCTCCAATCTTGCCATAATCTCGGGCATGGTGGCGGGCGAGGTTGCTGCAGGAGCTGTTAATTCCCATGATCTCTCACAGCAGTCCATGAAGCTGTACCAGGACAGGCTCAAGGAGAGCTTTGTGCTGCAAGATCTGTACAAATACCGTAACAGCGCCCATCTGTTTGAAGAAAACCCCCAATTTTTCACTACTTATCCGGAAATCCTCAGCGGAGCGGCTCATGAATTCTTTACCGTTGACTCCATGCCCAAGGCTGAAAAACAGAAGAAGATCTGGAAAATGATCACGGGAAAACGGGCCAAAGGCGATATCATACGGGATATGTGGAAGTTGTGGAGGACAATGGGATGAAACTTGACGACAAATTATACTTGATTAGGTACAACACCGATAAGGAGTCCCATATTACCATAGCCGAAGATGATGTCTGCCGCAAAGAATGCAAACATAAGCCCTGTACTTTTATCTGCCCTGCCAGGGTGTATAAATGGGACGAGGAAGAAAACAGGATCAAGGTGTATTATGAGGGCTGTGTGGAATGCGGCGCCTGCCGCATTGGCTGCCCTTACAGCAACATCAAGTGGGGCTATCCGCGGGGCGGCTACGGGGTCGCTTACAAGAACGGCTAAGCGGCCATAAATTGGGGCCCCTACGAAATCATTGCACAGGAGGACTACCCCAGGATTTCTTAAGAAAAACGCTACTTGGGAGTAAAGCATAGGACCAGGATCGTAAGTCATACCTAGACCGAGAATTGAAAATTTGTGGAAGAAGTGTTCATCTGACTGCCACATATGACCCAAGATCAGCGTTTTTCATCCCA
>JAJYNB010000344.1 GCA_021786555.1 Bacillota bacterium
GGGATGGGAGCTATGCCGGACTATACCATATCCAGGGACGACTGGTCCCTGCACCGCAAAGGGTATATAGATCAGGAAAGACACCGGGAAAAAGTGAAAGAGGCAATCAAGAACAACCTGGGAGAAATCATCAGCGAAGAAGGTATTATTCTTACTGACGGCAAGAAAACCGTAAAGGTACCGATTAAATCCCTGCAGGAGTATCATTTTCGCTACGACTTCAACAAGCAGAAACATACGGGACAGGGCAACGGCAAGAGCAAAGTAGGAGACGTACTGGGCCGTGAAGCAGCGGGAGGACCGGGCAAGGGACCGGGCGCAGGGGAGGAGCCTGGCCTGGATTATTATGAAGCCGAGGTGAGTTTTGAGGAACTGGCCGATGTGCTTTTCCATGACCTGGAACTGCCTAACCTGGACCCCAAGAAAACCCCGCTCATAACCGTTGATGACATCGAGTTCAACGATGTGCGCAAACAGGGCATCATGTCCAACATTGATAAGAAGCGGACTATTTTCGAAGCAATTAAGCGCAATGCTATAGCAGGGAAGGAGCCGCTGGCACGCATAACGCGGGACGACCTGCGCTTCAAGACCTGGGAAATCAAAGAACGCTGCCAGTCTAACGCTGTAGTTTTGGCCATGATGGACACCTCCGGCTCCATGGGCAATTTTGAAAAGTATATTGCCAGGACATTTTTCTTTTGGATGGTCCAATTCCTGCGCAGCAAGTACAGCAACGTGGTGATTCACTTCCTGGCCCATCACACCGAGGCTAAAGAGGTGGAGGAACAGGAGTTTTTCACCAAAGGGGAGAGCGGCGGTACCCGCTGCTCATCGGTGTACAGGCTGGCTCTCGATATTATCAAAAAAAATTACAACCCAACGGACTACAACATTTATCCTTTTCACTTCACCGATGGGGACAACATTGCATCGGACAACGATAACTGTGTCAAGCTGGTCGGGGAACTCCTGCAAGTGTGCAACATCTTCGGTTACGGGGAAATCCTGCGAACCCATTACACCAGCACCCTGATGACTGCCTTTAAGCGCATTCAGGACATCAAGTTCCGCGGCGTAACCATCAGGGACAAGAACGAAGTCTACAAGGCCCTGCAAACTTTTTTCAGCCAGGGCGCCGGCTGAGGCAAAAGGGTATTGTACAAAGAAATCACCGGCCGGGAATAAGCCGGTCACCCAAAAGAGGAGGGTGGTTATGACCCAGGAGTTAAAAAAGTTGGAAGAGGCCATGGTGAAAATCGCAGAGGTTGCCAAGGATTTTGGCCTGGACTTTTTCCCGGTCAGGTTTGAAATCTGCCCTGCCGATGTGATTTATACCTTTGGCGCTTACGGCATGCCTACGCGGTTCTCCCACTGGAGCTTCGGCAAGGCTTTTTACCGTATGAAAATGCAGTACGATTACAACCTCAGCCGGATTTATGAACTGGTTATCAATTCCGACCCCTGCTACGCCTTTTTGCTGGAAGGGAACAGCCTGGTGCAGAACAAGCTGGTAATTGCCCATGTGTTTGCCCACTGTGATTTTTTCAAGCACAACGCCACTTTCCGTCGGACTTCCCGCTCCATGGTGAATTCCATGGCCAATTCGGCCCAGCGCATGCGGGACATGGAATTCCAACATGGGCGCTCTGAGGTGGAAAAAATTCTCGATGCGGTCATGGCCATCCAGGAGCATGTGGACAGCAGGGCCGATATAGCCAAACCCAAAAAGGAAGGACCCGGGAAGAAAAACTTCAAGAGCGTCAGGGAATCCCCCTACGATGACCTGTTTGCCCTGGACGGCCCGCAGCCAGGCGCTGAGGGTAAAGAAGAAAAGTCCCCGCCGGAAAAGGATGTGGTCAAATTCATCATCGACCACAGCAGGAATCTAAAAGAATATCAGCGGGAGATTCTTTCCATTGTTCGGGAGGAGATGCTCTATTTCTATCCTCAGATTGAAACCAAGATCATGAATGAAGGCTGGGCCTCCTACTGGCATGCCCGGATTATGAGGGAAGTCGACCTGGCCCCCGAGGAGGCTCTGGAGTTTGCCGTAATGCATTCCAGTGTGATTCAGCCCTCCCGGACAAGCCTGAATCCGTATTTTTTGGGATATAAGATGTGGGAGCACATCGAAAAGCGCTGGGATGAGCCAAAAGAAAAGGACCGGGAAAAACTTGGCCTTAAGGGGGGAGAGGGCCGGCAAAAAATTTTTGAGGTCAGGGAGATTGAAAACGACGTCTCCTTTATCCGCAACTACCTCACTGATGACCTCATAGACGAACTGGACCTCTACATCTACCAGAAGGTAGGCAACACCTGGCAGATCGTGGATAAGGACTGCGAGCGCATCAGGGATAATCTGGTCTCAAGCCTGGTCAATTGCGGTTACCCTTACATCATCGCTGTCGACGCCGACTACAACCGCAATGGAGAACTCATGCTGGAGCACGAGCATGAAGGCCGGGACCTGGATGTGCTGTATCTGGAACGTACTCTGCCCCACGTGTACACCTTATGGGGCAGGACGGTGCATTTGAGCACCGTTTTGGAAGGAAAGCAGGTGCTCTACTCTTACAACGGAGAAAAGGTTTCCAAGGCAGCCAAGTAAAATAGGAGCGTCACAACCTTTGGGGACCAGGGCGATGAATTGTCGTATACCGTCGAAATATGTCGGTAAAATATGACAGAACTGGAGCAGGAAAACAGTGCTTGTATACAGAAAACAATTATGTCGGAAAACTTGGGTAACGAGCTGTTTGCTGGCCGGACAGCAAGCAGTATGAGAGGATGCAGAGCGGGTTACTCGAGATTCCCAATATGAAAGAGAAAAAAAGGAGGGCGAATTAAAATTAAGAGGAACAAAATCCTAACCCTGGCGGTTGTGTCTCTTTTGCTTGTCAGTGTTGCTCTGAGCGGATGCAATAGTTCCACTACGGCACCGCCGACGGAGCAGCCCAAAGACAAAATGGCGGCAGAACAAAAACTAAGTTGGAGCGGTCAGGCCGAACCAAAAACCCTAGACCCCCAATTATCTGATGGGGTTCCGGAACTCATCTTGGAACTGTCTATGTTTGAAGGACTGACCCGTTTGGACAACAACAACATACCACAGAAGGGTATTGCTGACAAAATCGACGTCAGTGCTGATGGACTCAAGTACACGTTCCATCTGCGCGATGCCAAATGGAGTAACGGTGACCCGATAACGGCTGACGATTTCAAATATGCTTGGACCCGTGCCTTGGATCCTGCAAACGCTTCTACTTATGCATATCAACTATATTATGTGAAAAACGGGAAACAATTCAACGACAGTAAGGCTAAGGCGGAAGACCTTGGAATCAAGGTAATTGATTCCAAGACCCTCGAGGTAACTCTCGAGTCGCCCACCCCCTATTTCCTGTCTCTGACGGCCTTCCCAACCTATTTCCCGGTAGACAAAAAGGTCGTAGAGGCCAACTCCAAGGACTGGGCGCTCAAACCTGAGACATATGTGAGCGACGGACCATTCAAAATGCAAAGTTGGTCCCATAAAGACAAGATTGTTGTGGTCAAGAACGACAATTACTGGGACGCCAAGAATGTGAAGTTGACCCAAATAACTTTTCCCTTGATAGAGGACATCAAGGCCGAATTAAGTGCTTTTGAACAGGGGACCCTTGACGGTACTGCTACAGTTCCGCTGGAGGATATAGACCGCCTGCGGGCCAACAAACAACTTAGCAGCGCACCGTCTCTGGCTACCTACTTCTACCGGTTCAACGTTACCAAAAAACCCTTTGACAACGTCAAGGTTCGCCAGGCGCTGGCTATGGTCATCGACCGCAAAACCCTAATTGACAAAGTCATCAAAGGCGGGCAAACTCCGGCTTTCGCCTATGTCCCAGGCGGTATTCCCGATGCCGAG
>JAJYNB010000265.1 GCA_021786555.1 Bacillota bacterium
GTTTATTTCGGCACACCGGAACAGAAGGAGAAATACCTGCCGGGTCTGGCTTCGGGCGAAAAGATTGCAGCCTACTGCCTGACCGAGCCCGGCTCGGGCTCCGATGCCCTTGGGGCCAAAACCACGGCGGTGCTGAACCCGGAAGGCACCCATTACATCTTGAACGGCACCAAGCAGTTTATCACCAACGCCGGGTTTGCGGATGTGTTCCTGGTCTATGCCAAGGTCGACGGCAAGCTCACCAATTTCATCGTGGAGCGCACCATGCCAGGGCTCTCTTTCGGACCGGAAGAACAGAAGATGGGCATCAAGGGCTCCTCCACCCGGCAGGTTATCCTGGAAGATGTGAAGGTACCGGCGGAAAATGTAGTGGGAGAAGTGGGCCGCGGCCATGTGGTGGCCTTTAATATCCTGAACGTGGGCAGGTTTAAGCTTGCTGCTGCCGCTATCGGCAGTTCGGTTATGGTCTTGGAGACTACAGTCAAGTACGCTTCCGAGCGCAAGCAGTTCGGGGCGCCTCTGACCGGATTTGGGGCCATCCAGATGAAACTGGCCCAGGTGGCCGCTCAGATTTATGCTTCCGAGAGTGTGGTATACCGTACCGCTGGGCTGATGGAGGAGGGGTTCCGCGGCCTGGACCTCACCGGGGACTGCCGCAAGGAAGCTGGCAAAGCTCTGGAGGAATACGCCGTCGAGTGCTCCCTGAACAAGGTTTACGCGTCTGAGGTCCTGGACTTGGCGGTGGATGAAGGAGTCCAGACCCACGGCGGCTACGGTTTTATTCAGGAATACCCTATTGAGCGCATGTACCGGGATTCCCGCATCAACCGGCTGTTTGAGGGGACCAATGAAATCAACCGCATCCTGGTGTCCGGCACCCTGCTGAAACGGGCCATGAGCGGTGAACTGCCTCTGCTGGCAGCCTCTAAGGCTGTGAGCAAGGACCTCTTGTCCGCCGGTCTCTCCTCGGAGGAAGGCGGACTGGAAGGAATCTTCCGGCTGGTGCAGAAGGGCAAAAAACTCTGGCTCATGGCAGCCGGTATCGCAGCCCAGAACCTGGGCAACGAGTTGAAGGACAATCAATACGTACTCATGGGCCTGGCGGAAATGGTGCTGCAGATTTATGCGGCGGAAAGCGCTGTCCTTAGGGCCATGAAGCTCGAGTCCCTGGATGTTGGCGCGGAACAGAAGGCTTTTGCGGAAAAGGCGGCAACCCTGGCCACCCTTGAAGCTTTTAATGTCCTGGAACTGCAGGCCAAAGAGGTTCTCAACCATGTGGAAAAAGGGGACGCTCTGAGCACAGTTCTGGCCGGAGTGAGGAAACTGGTGCGCCGGCCCAATATTGACCTAATCGGGCTGCGTCAGGAACTGGCCCGGATGGTAATCGAAAAGGGCAAGTATCCCATGCGCTAAAAGTTGGCATAAGCTCAATCAAAGAGGGGAAACACTTAGTAGGGGGGAGATATTCTCCCCCCTATTCTTTGCCAAGGTAAAGGGAGTGGAAAAACCTTCCTGCATGACCTGGCACAAGCGCAAAAAATCTTAGGCAGGAACGATGCTTTTACGGAATTTCGGCAGCAGAAAGGGGATGCAAGGTCATGCTCAGGGAAGTGGCAAATAATATTTTTTTATTGCCGGTGCCCGTACCGGTAAGTGTAGAAGAGGTCAACCTTTATTTATTTGCCGGTGAGGAGCCTGCGCTGTTGGACACGGGTACCAACCTGCCCGGAACCGTCGAGAGAATTCACCGCGCTATGGAACTGGCGGGGGTTAAGGGACTTAGCCGGGTTCTGCTAACCCACTGGCATGTAGACCACGCTGGCAGTGCGGCGGCCCTGGCCGCTGAAGGGGCTGAAGTTTTGATTAGCGCCAGGGACTGGCGGGAATGGCAGAGCTTTGGTCAGGACCTGGGATTAGCCACCATCAAACAAAGATTCAACCATGACTGGGGGGTGCCGGAGGAGGAAATGCCGGGGATGCTGGAGATTTACCGGCGTTTGGTAAAGCTCTCAACCTCGCCGTCTAAAGTGAGCTTTCTGCAGCCTGGAGGGAAAGTCCGGGCAGGGGATTACTGGCTGCAGAGCGTGCCCACCCCGGGCCATACCCCGGGACACCTGGCCTTTTATGAAGAGGAGCGGGGCTTGCTCTTTTCCGGGGACCAGCTTTTGCCTGACCAAATCCCTTACCCTGGGGCCTGGCTCGAAGGAGAGGAAATAGTCAGCGGTCTGCCGGCTTATCTGGACAGCCTGGCTGCCCTTGAGGAGTTGGCAGCAAGAGAATACTTCCCTGCTCACGGCCGGCCCCAGCAGTCTCCAGCACTACGCTGCGCCGAAGTGAGGGAGACGATCTTCCAACAGGTAAAGGAGTTTAAGCCGGCCGGGACGGTATATGAAGCCGCCTGCCGCTTGAGCAAGGGCAGGCCCCAACCCGGCGCCCTGTTCATGTACCTGCATTATGCCTTCGGCTGGGAAAGCCTGGCATCAAAGGTGCTTGGCCCTGGCTTGGAAGCAAACGACACCGGCCCCGCAAAAACAGAAAGGCTGTAAAAGCGTGAGACAAGCCCTTATTGTTAAAGGCTTGTCTCATTTGTGCTGCCCACCGGCGACAATTCTATTATGGCAGTTTTGACAGAAATGCGGGGGGACGGTGCATGCCTATTTATGCCGCAGTTGTTTGAAACGGGCTGCGGCAAATTTGCCTACTTCATACAGCCAAATTCCCAGAAACCTGAGGCCAGGCCACCACTTGTGGCGGGTAGCCCAAAGGATCCAGACAAGGAGCAGGGCGGCGATGGTGCCGAGAGCAATAACGGTGGTGGTATATTCTTTGTAGATGGAACTGGCAAACATCTGAGCGGCGGCAATGTAACGGTCTTGCAGCCGGTTTGGCGGGGACGGCAGCTGCACCACTTCCAGGTAGTTCTTGCCGCTGGCCGCTTCAACCCGGAGGTAATGGTAGTAGCTGTTGTCGGTCAGAAGTTCGGCTCCGCCCCCGCCGCTGATGACATAGCGTACACCGTTTTTGATGAAACTAAAATAGCTGTGGATATGGGACAAAAATACCGTATCTACCTGGTTCTTGCTCATCAGGGTTTCAAACTTTTGTGCTTCCGCCTTGTCGGGAAAGGCGTGGTTAAGGTTTTTATATAAGCCATAGTTGTCCATTAACGCTTCGAAGTAGTCGGTCTTTTCCACTCCGGGGATGTTTGGCAGGGTGTTGGGTTGTTGGGCGGAACGGGGATCTGTGGGGGGAATGTGGGAAATAACATAGATGCGTTTGCCCTGGGCTTTCTGTAAATCCTGTTCCAGCCACCGGTACTGCTCCGGCGGAATGGCCCGTTTTTCGGTCCAGCCGCGGGAACTGTCCAGGAATACGAAGTGGGTGTCCCGGTAATCAAAAGAATAATAGGGCGGTCCGAAAAGTTCGGTGTAGATTACCCGCCCGTTTTTTCTGATGTCATGATTGCCGAGGGTAGTGTACAGGGGCACCTGCAGCTGCGAAACTGTTTCATAAAAAAGCCTGTACCGGTTGGGCTCGCCGCCAAACACCAAGTCTCCATTGTCAATCACAAATACCGGGGCGACGGCGTTGATTTGCGAAATGATCTGGGAAAAGGTTTTGTAGCCGTTGCGGTTATCCCCCAGTATCACCATATCAAGGTAATTTTTATCGTCCTTGGGTTGAACCTGGATCGTCCTTTCTTCCCCTGGATTCAAGCTGACGGAAAGCAAAATACTATGAGGATCGGCAGCCTGGAAAGTACCCGGCTGAACTATGGTCCTGGCAGGGTTGACATTCTCCAGCCGCAGGAGGTAAGTTTTGCTTGCCGGGCTGCCGCTTTTCAGTATAATTTTCGGTGTGGGGGAAAGGGAGCGGAGCAGCAGGCTTTCTGACTGGTCTTTTTCA
>JAJYNB010000321.1 GCA_021786555.1 Bacillota bacterium
GTCCACTGCTCTGGTTTCGCGGATTACCACCACTTTGATCTGGCCCGGATATTCCAGTTCTTCCTCAATCCGTTTTGAGATTTCCCGGGCTACTTTGACCGACATAGTATCGTCAATTTTGTCCGGTTTCACCATAATTCGAATTTCTCGCCCGGCTTGAATAGCAAAGGCTTTTTCCACACCCTCAAAGGTATCCGCGATCTCTTCAAGTTTCTGCAACCGCTTAATATAAGACTCCAAGGTTTCTCTTCTCGCCCCGGGACGGGCAGCAGAAACCGCGTCAGCAGCCGCAACCAGCACAGCTTCAATCGTTTTGGGTTCCTCATCACCATGATGGGCCATAATTGCATGAATTACTTCCGGTGACTCTTTGAATTTCCTTGCCAAGTCCGCCCCAATCTGCACATGGGTTCCCTCAGTATCATGGTCTACAGCCTTGCCCAAGTCATGCAGTAAACCAGCCCGTTTGGCCAAGGGCACGTCTGCCCCCAGTTCTGCCGCCATGAGACCGGCCAGATGGGAAACTTCTATAGAATGTTTCAGGACGTTTTGGCCGTAACTGGTCCGGAACTTCAGGCGACCCAAAGTGCGAACCAACTCTGGGTGCAAACCGTGCACTCCCGTTTCAAAGGTAGCTTGTTCGCCTTCTTCACGGATTTTCTGGTCGACTTCCTTCTGGGCTTTTTCCACCATTTCCTCAATTCGGGCTGGGTGGATACGGCCGTCCAAAATCAGTTTTTCCAAGGCAACCCGGGCAATTTCTCTCCGGATGGGGTCAAAACCCGATAGGATGACTGCCTCAGGGGTATCATCAATTATAAGGTCAATTCCGGTCAGGGTTTCCAGTGTACGAATATTGCGCCCCTCGCGGCCAATAATTCTCCCCTTCATTTCATCACTGGGCAGGGCAACCACCGATACTGTGGTTTCAGCCACGTGATCAGCAGCACAGCGTTGAATTGCCAGGGAAATAATATTTTTTGCCCGTTTGTCAGCCTCTTCCTTAGCCTGGGTCTCAATTTCCTTAATCATTATGGCAGCTTCATGTTTGATCTCATCTTCGATGTTGGATAGCAAAAGCTGCCTGGCCTCTTCCGAGGTCAATCCGGAAAGCCTCTCCAACTCAGCCTGCTGTTTGCCAATCAAATCGCGCAGTTCTTCGCGGGCTTTCTCCACTTCTCCCTCTTTGCGGTGCAGGCCCTCTTCCTTGCGTTCCAAGGTTTCTACTTTACGATCAAGGGATTCCTCTTTTTGTACCAGCCGTCTCTCCAAACGTTGAATTTCGTTGCGGCGCTCCCTGATCTCTTTCTCACCTTCGTTGCGCAGTTGCATTACTTCTTCCTTGGCTGCAACCACTGCCTCACGTTTCTTCGCTTCGGCATCCTTTTGCGCTCCGGCAACTATGCGTTTCGCCTCTTCCTCAGCGCTGCCGATAGTTTTTTCAGCAATATTCCTGCGCACCATGTAGCCGGCTCCCACGCCGATTCCCAGGCCAACCAGACCTACCAGAACCATAATCACATTGTTATCCATAATTACACTTCACCCCCTTTTCAAGTAATTTACAGGTTTCAGAAGCGGTTTTTTGGTGGAAGCTAAGGCCGGGCGCCAACCTGTAAAGGCCGTTTGCCAGGCGCAAAAAAAAGACCGGCAAAGCCGCTCTTGCGAACACTAACCACATGCCATGTGCGGGCTATAGTAAAATCAAGGTCTTCAAGAGACCCAAACCTTTTCTTATATATTAAACAGCCACAAGCCGTCCCCCAAATATTTAAACCCTACCCCCACAAAGGGAATGAGGGAAAATGGAGTCAGTTGGAAATCTATATATAAGAAACCCGCATCTGTGGATAGCAATCCTAGACTAGCTTCTCTCCATTATTTTAAAAGAATTTGCAAATTCTGTCAAGTTAGCCTGCCAAAATTACTGGCTTTCCATAAACTCTGGTTCAATATCATTTAAAACTGTTTTTACAGTTTCATAGGAAAACCCCCGCAGCAGTAGTTTTGCTGCGATTTTTTGCATTGTTTTTAATTTTAGGACCCGGGCAGCAGTTTCATCTGCGGGCTCGGGGTTATGCCGCTGGGCCAGGCGCCAGAGTTTCGCCGCCATCCCAGATGCCGCCGCCAATTCGTCTTCTCCACTGTAATGATCCTTCAGCCCCTGTTCAGCCACATCTTTATCAATGCCTTTTTTGCTCAGTTCATGCCTGAATAAACGCTTGCCAGTTGGTTTTGACCTGCCCCGGATATAGCTTTCCACATAGACCTGGTCATCAAGGTAACCCATATCTTTCAGACGTTCCAGAATAGCCGCGGTAATGTCAGCATTAAAACCTTTCCGGATTAGTCGTTCCCCCAGTTCTTTCTGCGTGCGCATTCGAAAACTCAGCAGGCGCAAGGCATAGCCCATGGCCCGCTCATAGTCAGGGTCCTTCATAAGTCCCCGCCACCTTTTGGTAGGATTAAGTAAGCCGGCTTCCGGGAAGGAGCCGGCTCCTCTAAAATTCAAGGTCCGATGTACGAAGTCCGAGGTCCGAATCTAAGTCCAAAGTATGACGTTTGGGTACGGCCTACTAAGGTTTTCATCCCCTGATGGTGCCGGCGGGCGCCATGGGGGTCTACATTACAGTTCTGAAACGCGTTTCGTCCCTGTTTCTTACTCTATCTCTTCGCTGGCACTGGTACTCTTAACCGTCCCCAAGCTCAAGCTCTGACGAATTTTTTGCTCAATTTCAGCGGCAATCCCTGGGTTCTGCTTGAGATACTCCTTGACGTTTTCACGGCCCTGCCCAAGCCGGTCGCCGTTATAAGAATACCACGCGCCCGACTTGTTTATAATGTCCATGTCCGTGGCTACATCAATGATGCTTCCCTCACGGGAAATCCCCTCACCGTACATGATATCAAAATCGGCCTGTTTAAAAGGCGGCGCCACTTTGTTTTTTACCACCTTGACCCTGGTGCGGTTGCCCACCATATCCTGCCCCTGTTTCAGGGTTTCCACCCTGCGGACCTCCAGCCGGATGGTCGAGTAAAATTTCAGGGCGCGTCCCCCGGTTGTGGTCTCAGGACTACCGAACATTACCCCGACCTTTTCCCGGATCTGGTTGATAAACACCGCCGTGGTGCGGGATTTGCTGATAGCGCCGGTCAGCTTGCGCAGAGCCTGGGACATCAGGCGGGCCTGAAGACCAACGTGGGCATCTCCCATCTCCCCTTCAATTTCTGCCCGCGGCACCAGAGCCGCAACGCTGTCCACCACAATCACATCGATAGCGCCGCTGCGCACCAAAGCCTCACATATCTCCAGAGCCTGTTCACCCGTATCGGGCTGGGCTACCAGGAGGTTGTCGATGTCAACACCCAGGGCCTTGGCATAAACCGGGTCAAGGGCATGTTCCGCATCAACAAAGGCGGCGCTGCCGCCCATTTTTTGAGCCTCGGCTATGATGTGCAGGGCAACTGTAGTTTTACCGGAAGACTCAGGTCCATAGACCTCGATTATTCTCCCGCGGGGTACACCGCCAACTCCCAGGGCCAGGTCCAGGGCCAGGGAACCTGTCGGAATAACTTCCACCGCCATCTTTGCGGAAGCCTCTCCCAGCTTCATAATCGAACCTTTACCAAACTGTTTTTCGATTTGAGCCAGAGCCATTTCAAGGGCTTTCGATTTGTCAGCGCCCAACATGCATATCCTCCTCTAATAACAAAACATTTGTTCGCCTAGGACTCATTATAGGTTGTACACCAACATTTGTCAATTGTCAATCTGCTTAGCTGTGTGCGAGCAGCAACCATAATTTTCGCGGCTTTTGCTTAAAATTCTACATTGAAGGCCTTTTCCCTGCTGAACTCCCCGGTAGGCCCATGGAAAAAGCCACAGAGCATCAGGC
>JAJYNB010000421.1 GCA_021786555.1 Bacillota bacterium
ATAGGCTTGCTTGCCGCCCTTTTCATTTACCTTTTTTGGACCAAAAAGTCCTCGCTTCAAATGTTTGGAATAATGTCTTTGGTATTAGGGGTATTGCTTGCCGGGGTTTTCATGGTGGGCTGGGACAGTGTAATCGCCAGGATGAGTGATGTAAATGGCATTGGGTCAAGCGCAGACTTGTCAATGGCAGGAAGCGGCAGGATTTTGTTGTGGCAAAGCAATCTGGCTGCTTTTTGGGGCGGGGACCTATTCAGTAAAGTATTTGGCAACGGCTTGTCCAGCACTCTTACCCTCGTGTGGCTTTACTCCAACAGTATTACTGACAATGTAACCCACAATGATTACCTGGAAATTCTGGTTTCCAACGGCCTGGCAGGACTGTTATCGTATATGGTTTTTGTCGGTTCAATCATCACAGTTGTCCTCAAAGCCAAACGCCAGCCGGGAATTACCGGTCTGCTGGGACGGACATTGGGCCCAGTCTTACTGGTTTATCTCTGCATTCAGTCAAATCTTGACAGCACAGTTTACACCACCAATCACAGATGGTACTTCCTGGCGGCAACTGCGGCATTATTTGCGTCCCTTAACCCTTCATGGAACAAGGAACATGGTAATCGCCTATGAGTGAGGTGTAACGCCATGAAAGTATTACAGGTTGGCCCTTCGCCCCAAGCAAAAGGCGGCATCTCAAGTTTTATCGCCAACTTGCTCCCTTCTTTGGAGGCTTCCCAGGTAACCTATACTTTTTTGCCAACATATTTGGACGGATTTTACTTTTCCACCTATTTAAGGAGTATCATCGGGTTCTTTAGGCTTTTGCCTTCTTTCAACATCCTGCACATTCACAGCGCATCCAGGGGCAGCTTTTATCGCAAGAGCGTTTTTGTGCTGATCAGCAAGCTATGCGGAAAAAAGGTTATCCTGCACTACCATGGCGGCGCTCTGGAGTCATTCTACAACGAGTCACCAGGACTCCTGCAAAGGTACATCTCTTTTGTGCTTAGGCTTCCGGACAGGGTACTGGTTCTGGGACCTCAGTGGTTAGGAGTACTTAGTGAAATTTGCCCCTTGGCAAAAGGTCAAGTGCTCACTCACTTCGTCCCTAGTTACCTGAGTCCTGGAGTTGGCAAGGGAAGCAAAAGCATACTGTTCCTCGGGAGAATCGAGACAGGCAAAGGTATTTATGATGTGTTAGATGCTTTTGTAGAGCTGCAAGCATTGCATACGGGGACCAACTGGACACTGACAGTTGCCGGCGAGGGCGGCGAGGCACGAAGAGTCAGGGAAAGGTTTGGACATTTCAACAACATCGAATTCTGCAGCTGGGTATCTGGCCAGAAAAAACGTGAGATTCTATCCCGGGCCGATATCATAGTAGTACCCTCTTACCGGGAAGCTCTGGGCCTGGTGATTCTGGAAGCATATTCAACAGGTACAGCGGTAATAGCTTCAGACGTGGGAGGAATCCCGCACATTGTTAAACATGGATTTAACGGTTTTTTGTTTCCTCCGGGTGACATCAAACAATTAACAGAGTATCTGCGGTTGCTGTGCAGCGATAGGGGTTTACTCACCACCATGCAACAGAACAACCTCGGTGTTTATAACGAACTGTACCACGGACAAAGTTACATGTCTAAACTCAAACAGGTGTACGCGGATATGGACTATGAGTCTGGCTAAGGAGAAGAGGTTTGGGTGTGGCTGCGAGTTTTGCCTGGAAAGTAAAGAGGGCATTGGCTATGAGCCCAGGGGAGGTCTTGTACAGGCTGTATAAGACCTCCGGTCGGGCGATTCAGCGCTTGCAGCAAATGCCGGTTTTAGTGATTGGAGAGGAATTTGAACCCCAGGCAGCCGCAGGTGGAGAAACCTCCAGATTCTATCTCGATATTGATGATAAAACCAGAGAGACATACCTGAGCGCGTTTCCGGCCGAATTTAAATCTACTTTGGAAGCGGCGGAAAACATAATCCGGAACGAGTTTGTGATATTGGGTTTGGGGAAATACCTGTTCAAGCAAAAGATCGATTGGCACGCCGCGTTGATGTCGGGTGAGCGCTGGCCCCGCACCTTTCATGCTGATATCGAATTCAGGGAGAGAGATGATCTGGGCGACATCAGGCTTGCCTGGGAACTAAACCGTCATCACCACCTCGTCCTGCTGGCAAAAGCCTATTATTTAACCGGTAACCAGCGTTATTTCCGCAAGCTGCAGGATCTGTTTGTGGACTGGGTCAAGGAGAATCCCGTTGGATTCGGCATACAGTGGGTCAGCGCTATGGAATTGGCAATCAGAGTCCAGTCCTGGCTGTGGTGTTATCATCTGCTGCAACCGGAAACACCGGAAGTAATCGAACTTAAGCGGCTCTTGCTGAGAGCAATAAACCAGCACTGCCGTCATATTGCCCGCAATCTGTCTTTGTATTCTTCGGCTAACAACCATTTAATCGTTGAAGCATGCTCATTAGCGATTACCGCCATTCTTCTACCCCGAATTAATGATGCGAAAGGCTGGTTTTCCCTGGCCCTCAAGCGCTTGGGCCAAGAGGTGAAAAAACAAGTTCACTCCGATGGAGTTGACGCTGAGCAGGCTATACACTATCAGGCCTTTGTAACCGAGGTGCTGTTGCTCCTCCTCCTTGTTTCCCGCAGAAACCAGGTTGAACTGCCCGTTGAGATTGAATCAACGGTGCAGAGGATGTGTGGGTTTCTCAGAAGCATTATTGATTCTAAAGGCGATGTGCCGGCAATAGGGGACTCCGATGACGGACACATCTTAAACATGGCGGGGCATCCTTTTAACTCCTATCTGTTTTTGTTGCATACGGCTGCGGTGGTATTTAACAGGAGCGAGTTCAAGGTCCCGGGGTTTGACTTTAACGAACATGCTTACTGGTTACTGGGTCCTGCGGGGATTGGTAAATACCGCGAGTTGGAAACCGGTGAACCGCATGCCAGCGAGTGTTTCAAACATGGGGGCTACTCGGCGCTAAGAAGCGGCAAAGGCTACTCGGAACGAGTTATTGTTTTTTACCATGCTCCACTTGGTTACGGCAGCTTGGCTGCCCATGGGCATGCCGATGCCTTGAGCGTAACTTTGAGTGTGGGGGGATACCCGGTCCTGACAGATCCAGGGACTTACATTTACAACGTGCAGCGCAAATGGAGGGACTATTTTCGCAAAACACAAAACCATAACACGATCTGTATGGACAATAAGGACCAGTCCAAAATCGAAGGGCCCTTTTTATGGTCCCATAAGGCCCGGAGCCGGTTACACCTTTTTTGTTCCTGCGAATCAAAGGATGAGGTTATCGCCAGTCATAATGGCTATCTCCCCATGCGTCACCAAAGAAGGATCAGGTTTTTCAAACCGGATTTAATCGTGATCAATGACTACTTGTATTCCGGTTCGCGCGTTCCAGTTGAGACAACTCTAAACTTCCACAAAGACTTAACGGTT
Organism: Bacillota bacterium; assembly: GCA_021786555.1. Lineage (GTDB taxonomy): Bacteria > Bacillota > Desulfitobacteriia > Desulfitobacteriales > JAJXUE01 > JAJZPO01. The sequence continues at coordinate 3,468 of JAJYNB010000421.1, forward strand.
GAACTGCAAACAAACAGCGCTGTTGCTGTTACCCCGGGGCAGGATAAAGTTTTTATTTACTTGCTTAGCGACTGCGGCGTTGAAGTTGGGTTAAGTGATGCTTGGGCCTCGTACCAATTCGCTTCCATGGTTCCAGTTAAACAGTTGAAAGGTAAGGGTTATATCAATGGCCTGTCTGAAATCATCCTGCTCATCAGCATAAACAAACCTTTAGACGCTGAGACATGCGCCTATGGCGCCTGGAAATAGATCTTAGTGAAAAGTGCGGGGAGGTTTCCAGTCATGGCCCAAATAAGTGTTAAGATGATGGGTTGCCGGATTGACGCACTTACTATGGAGCAAACCTTGCAAGCTATTGAACAGATAATTTCGTTGAAGCGCCCTGTCCAGCATGTGGTTGTCAATGCGGCAAAACTG
>JAJYNB010000167.1 GCA_021786555.1 Bacillota bacterium
CCCTCAAAGCCCGGCGCAGGATTTTGCCCACCGCTGTCTTGGGCAGGGATTCACAAAACTCAATCCGCTGGGGAATTTTGTAGGAGGCCAGCTTTTCCCGGCAGTAGGAGATGATTTCGTCCTGGCTGGCGCTCATACCCGGGCGCAGTACCAGAAAAGCCTTGACGGTCTCGCCCCGGTAGGGATCCGGAACCCCTATTACCACTGCCTCCTGCACTTTGGGGTGCTCATAGAGTACTTCTTCCACTTCCCGGGGATAGATGTTGAACCCGCCGGCAATGATAATATCTTTTTTGCGGTCGACGATGTAAAAATATCCGTCCTCATCCATCTTGGCCATGTCCCCGGTATAGAGCCAGCCATCCCGCAGAACGGCGGATGTTTCCCTGGGCATGTTCCAATACCCTTTCATCACCTGCGGGCCGCGCACCACCAGTTCCCCAACCTGGCCCACAGGCATTTCATCTTTCCCCGTTTCCATGTCCATAATCCTGGCCTCCGTATCCGGAGCAGGCAGGCCGATGGACCCGGCCCGGTCCTCGCCGCCCAAAGGGTTAAGGTGTGTGGCCGGCGAGGCTTCTGAAAGCCCGTAAGCTTCAACCAGATATCCTCCGGTTAGCCGGTAAAAGCGCTCGGACACCTCCAGCGGCAGCGGGGCGGAACCGCTGATACACATGCGGATGGATTTTACATCATAATCGGCGATGCGGGGATGGTTGATCATAGCGATGTACATTGTGGGCGCCCCGGGGAAAATCGTGGGTTTGAAATCGTTAATTACCTGTAACATGCTATTGATGTCAAAACGCGGCATCAGGTATTGGGCCCCGCCCAACAAAACGCTCAGATTGTTACAGGCTGTCAGGGAATAGATGTGGAAAAGGGGCAGCACCGTAAGAATTCTCTCCTGGCCTTCATTGCACATGGGCATCCAGCAGCGCACCTGGTAAGCGTTTGCTACCAGATTATAATGCGTGAGCATTACTCCCTTGGAAACACCGGTGGTCCCACCCGTATATTGAAAAACAGCCACATCCTCCATGGGACTGATCTCAACCTCCGGCGGGGATGCGGGATAGTCCTTCAGCAGCGCTTCAAAACTTAACGTATTATCTATGGCTGCCGTCTCAGTGAAGGAAACACACACTACCTGCTGCAATGGAGTGTGGTCACGGATATTTTTTACGCGAGGGTAAAGAGAATCCAGCACAATAATGACCTTGGAGCCGGAGTCCTTAAGTTGGTGCTCCAGTTCTCGCTCTACATACATAGGGTTGGTCTGGACCAAGACCGCACCCAGTTTTAATACTGCATAATAGGAGATCACCCATTGTGGGCAATTGGGCAGCATGACAGCCACCCTGTCCCCTTTTCTTACCCCCATTTCATAAAGCCCGGTTGCCAGACGGTTGGCCATGTTGACCAGGGCACTGTAAGTTATCTTAACACCCTGAAAAACAAGCGCAACATTTGTAGGGTATTTCTCTACAGTATCCTCCAACATCTGAGACAGCGAAATCAGCGGGTAGTCAATCCCGGGACTGACCCCCGCCTGATAATGGGCTAACCAAGGAAAGGCTTGCCTGTTCATCAGCCTGGTCTGGCAACGCTCAAACCATTTCCAGTTTGAGGTTTGCCAGGCCACTCACCCCCTATTTGCTTTTTTATTACTGGCATTATTTATTTTTATAGGGACCGGAACCGCATGACACCAACTTTATAGCGACCAACCGAATGAATGAACGGTCATTCAGCATTCGATATTAGTATAACAGTTGATCTGCTATGTGGCAAGAAGATTACCGTTAACAGTCGCATCTTCATGGTTAGCGGAGGTAATTTGGTGTTGAGCTGCCCAGACAAGAACCTTGCCCTCTGTTTTTTCACAGGCAGGCCGATGACTCCCTTCGGTTTCCCGGCCATAGTGAATAATACCTGAAGCTGTGCCAATCAATAAATTAATGAGTCAAGGGGGAACCGTCCCCACTTGACTTATTTCAGCCACCGCTTCAGGAGTTCTTCTTTGCTGATCCAGACAATTTTGGGCTGGCCCAGGCCCTTTCTCAAACGGGCCCCGGCCATGGGGTGATAAATGGCCATGATGATTTTTTCAAGTACCCCCACCCACCAGTTGTTCAGACTTGGCGGCACATCCTGCACCTGGAACCCCAAGCCCTTAACCCCGCGGTTAAGCAGGCTTAACCCCTGGAATACTTCGATTTCCCGGTAAGCGGGACTGCCAGCCACATAGGCTGCCAATTCAGGCATTGATGCCTTGACCTGCCTCAGCGCCCGTAAAGCGATAGCCTGGTAGTCGGTTTCTTTACCCATCATGCGGACACTGTCAAAATGTATCTCCCCTACCAAGTCACCCTGCCTGGCCAATCTCCGCCCGTCCTCAGCATGTAGGTCAGGACCTGCATAAATACCCCTGGACAGACGCATCCAGTTGGTAGCGTTTATCCGTTCTACGTGATGCGTGCGTGCGAACAGGTGCTCCCATTTCTCCCAAGCCCTGAACCCAAGCCGGCGCAGCAGGGACCATTCCGGAAAGTCCAACGCTGTTATAGGAAGTTTTTGTTCGGACACAATTTTGTGGCAGATAATGTCCAGGGCACCCAGAGTATTGGCGGGAGCCCCCTCTTCCCCGCCGGCGTCGTGCAGCACCACGATGGAGCCTTCGTTCGTCCTGCGGAGAATTCTAGCCGCAATATCCTCCGGCTTGTGCCTGGCTTGCCAGTCATGGCCCTCTACATTCCAGAGCACTGCCCGTTTTTTGCGTGCTCTAAACCAGAGCCAGGTAACCAGATTAAAAGCTCCCCAAGGCGGGCGAATATAGTTTACCGGCTCTCCGCTCAGATTCTCCAGGGTGCCAACTGCTTGGTCCCACTCCCGCCAGGTTTGCCAGGGTCCCATGGTCCAAGCGTGACGGTGGTGCTGGGCATGGGCTCCCAGTTGGTGGCCCTGAGCCCGGATTTGTGTGATCAATTCCGGAAATCTGGCCGCCTTCTCTCCCACAACAAAAAAGGTGGCCGTCACCTGGTGGTCGGCCAAAACAGCGAGGATTTGCGGCGTTATTTCAGGATCCGGTCCATCATCGAAAGTAATTGAAACACCTGAAGTGTACAGGCGTTTCCAACTGCCAAATCCCCAACGGTGCAGCATCAAGTCAGGCGCCAGAAAATACAGTACCGCGGCGCCGAAAAGCGCGAATAACAATATATAACCCCAGACCATCTTCTTTGCTCCCTTTAAGTTAAGATCATCCTATCTTCTGGTGGGTTTCCTTTTCCCTTACCAGTTCCAGCATGTACTCTGAAGCCCGTTCAGCCGCATTCCCGGGTATGGTCCCGGCAGCGGCCCGCGCCATGCGCTGCAGCTCCTCCGGACAGTCCATAAACCGGCAGATCACATCTTTCAGCTCTTCAAAGGTGGATACTACCCTTCCCGCGCCGGCTTCTGTCAAAAAGGCGGCGTTTTCCTCCTCCTGGCCGGGAATAGGTTTATAGATTATCAAAGGCAGTCCTTTGGTCAAAGCTTCAGATACAGTTAAGCCGCCGGCTTTGGTGATAATCACATCGGAAGCGCTCATCAACTCTTCCACGTTGTGCACAAACCCGTAGCGGACCATGGGATTGCGGGCTTCCGCCACCACGCTGTCCAACGATTTGTACAGCTTTTCATCCTGGCCGCAAACCACAATAGCCTGGGCCTCGGTTTCAGCCGAGGAAATGATTTTGCATACTTCCTTGGCTCCAGCCAATACCCCATAGGCCCCGCCCATAACCAGGAACGTCAGGCGGTTCGGCTTCAAACCCATGCCGGCGGCAATCTCGTTGCGGTTTAACTTGCGTTCAAATTTCGGGCTCACAGATCGGA
>JAJYNB010000179.1 GCA_021786555.1 Bacillota bacterium
ACTTGAGGGCATCGGCCACGGTCAACTCCTTCTCCTGGGCATCCAGGCGCTTAAGCAGAGTATCCGAGGCCAGCCCTTTTTCAATTGCCCGCAGAATATTTGCCTGTGAGCCCTTAAGCTCACGTACCCTTCCTTCCAGGTACTCTTGCTCCTCCGATTTTTTCCCTTTGTCAACACGGTAGAACTCCATAATCCGCTCGACCAGCGCGGAACGATTGGCCAGGCCAAATAGCTCCACCTCCAACTGATCCAGGACAATCCGCTCCAAGGCCTCCTTGCTGATACGGCGGTTGTCGCAACTCCGGGACCTGTCCCGCCGGCCGCATTCATAATACGAGTACCTTTGCCCTTTTTTGTAAACTTTCAGTGAACCAGGCTGTGTACGGGTAGGTCGCGGGTTGGTAGTCAGTCGGGATGTTTTCTACCCGTGAGGACGAGCCGGAAATCTCTGGTCAGTGGATAGAGATAGATGGATTTAAGAGGAAGCTTGGCTTTATTACTTCCTTTCTTGCCCCGGCCCTGGGTGAGGCCGACGAGTGTCCAGTTGGCGGCTTTATACGAGGTGCCCAAGAAGTGGCTCTGGTCTACGAAGGTCTCCAGTAGGACGGGGGTGTAATTGTATACGGATTGCCAGTCATTGGGGATGGTATGAACTACGAGGGACAGTAGCTTTGATGCGAGATTCTCGCATTTAATCCAGGGTAGGATCAAAAAGCGAGAGTTGTTGACGACCAAATGGCGGAACTGGTCACGGTGCGCTTCGTTCCAGCCGATCCATTGGTCCCGGTCCTTAAGGTGCCAGGCCGAAGCGCCGAAGCCAAACAAGGCGATGATACCCAGTGGAGAATGGACGAGGTAACGGAGTTGAGCACCCACCCCCTTGTTATGGCCCAAATAATGGTAGCGATCAATCAGCTCCCGCCAGAGATCCTTGTCGGGCTGAGTGACTACACGCTGAAGGCGTAGAGGTAGCAATTCTGCCAGTTCAACCTTCATCTTGGGGTGTGGTTCCCCGGCTGGCGTACGCAACGTAATTTTCCGGTGATTGACGTGAGGATGGCGGGCCGGGGGAAGTTCCAAGAGACCAGATTCATGTAATTTGAGGAGAAGCAGTTTGGCACTTATGACCTTCGCGGAGCCGTTAGGCTTGTTCCAGGACCAGAGCCGACAAACGTCGTTCGCAAGTTGGGCACGGGTAGCACCGGAGTTTCCGGCAATGAGCGACCGGAGAAATTCCAGATCCTCCGGTTTGACGATCCGGCCGATGAGGCGAAGCGGTAAGTCTTCTTCTTTTATGCGCACTGGTTTCTTCACTTTTTCGGCAGACTGCGCAGCTGTTGTTGGCGAAGGCTTTTGTGAGTACCCCGGAACAGATGGAGATCTTGTGGTGGTACCCCTCCGGTCTTGCCGAGCCTGGGGGATTGTCAACAAGCCGGAGTCATGTAATTTGAGGAGAAGTAGCTTGGCATTTGCCACCCTGAGGGCACCGTTGGGCTTGTTCCAGGACCAGATCCGGCAGATCTCACTCGCAAGTTGGGCAAGGTCCGTACCGGGTTTGCCGGCAAGGAGAGACCGGAGGAACCCTATGTCCTCCGGTCTCACGATACGGCCGACGAGGCGGAGTGGCAAGTCTTCTTCTCTTATGCGCACTGTCTTTGCTCCTCTTTCGACATGCTGTACTGGTGGCGTATGTCCGGGGGAATGTTCCAGGGCAGATGGGGTTCGAGGTCTTTGGGCACGCCGCCGGCTTTGGCACAGGCATCCAGGTAGTACTTGATATAGGCCATGGGTTCGAGATTATGCATTAGGGCAGTTTGGAGGATGGTCAGGCAAATCGCCGTGAACTCCCCACTCCATAGTGCGTACGTACCATAGAAGTTCTTCCGCCCCAGTGCAACAATGCGCAGCAGTCGTTCAGCGCGGTTGTTATCCATGGGTACCAGCGGGTCTTGCACAAATACGGTAAGTCCTGGCCAGTGCCTGACCGCACTCTCTAAAACCTCCCGCTGGGCATCGCAAAGGTTGGGGTCGGAAAGTTCGGACTGTATGTTATCAAAGAACTTCTTAACCGCTGCTTCCAGCTTCGCTTGAGCCTTTGCGTAGGCCTCGGGGTCCTCAAGAACTTTTAAACGCTCCCGATTAAGGCGGTAGATACGGAGAATACGTCCGATCCAGAGTTTTGCCCAAGGTCTCAGGAGGGCGTTGCCTACGGCGGCCCTGACAAAATCGCGCCGGAAATGGGCCCAGCAAAAGGATACTATTGCTCCCGCCACTTCCCTGGCGAACTTTTTATAGGCATGGGCGCGGTCCGCGGTAATTATCCCCTGGAAAGCATCGCCCAGCCATTTGAAAAGTACCTTACTGGATCGCGATCGATCAAGCACATAAAAAGCCACATTGGGGGAGGCTATGATCCACATCCAATCCATGAAGCTTTTCTTGCCGTCCCTGTGGTGGAAGCTCATCCATCTGGTCTCGTCGGCGTTTGCGTGGCCCGTTTTCTTTACCTCTTGGGCCATCCTGAGGTAGAGCTTCTCAAGAAGATCCTTGTGGAGCTTGAACGTGCAGGTCATCGTGCTGGGACGAAGATTCAGACCACAGGCGGCGGCCAACAGGGTGGAGATTCTGGCCAGCGGTATGGCCAGGAGGTATTTCAAATAGATGAGCAAGGCGATGGACTTGTGGTCCAGCATGCTTTTGTTCACGGCCTGGGGCGGTTCCGGAGCGGTGATGAAGCGAACCTTGGGAGCGGCTTTATGCATCGCCAAGGTATCGGCAGTATCGTTCGGCCGGTTAATCGTTATCCCAGCATCCTCGCCCGGAGTTTGAAGTGGCTCTGTAATGGACGGGCAAATGTCGTCATTATCAATGGTCTTGAGGAATTCCGGAACTGTTTGGACGCCGGCGCCTTCATGGTCCGCAGCCTGGGAAAGTACCAGGTCACCGTCAGTTACGTCCAGGGGACAATGACCTGCGCTCGGACAATGGGCACAACCTTCGAACTTCAGTCTTTCCCGGTAAAACACATTGAGATAGGCTGTGAGGCAAATCTCAATCTGGGTGGATTTTTCCCAGAAGACCCGTGGAAGCGGCTTACCTACCTCCCCGGTGACCGGGCAGATACGCCGCTTATCGGGAACCAGGATGTCATGCTCCCTTGTGACCAGGTTATCCGGGATATGACGGCCATGTCCCGGATGACCAGGCTTAGCTCCCCGACCGGGCTTTATGGGCGCGACCTTATTTTCAAATTTCGGAGTGGCAGCATCCCCTGCTTCATGGTCAGGAGGACCAACTGTGTGATCTTCATCTTGAATTCCAAGGGGTTCCCGATCCTGGGGCGGTGGATCCTCCACCTTTTGGGCTGAAGATTTTTCCGATTCCGGGCTATGCGGGTCTTCGTCCGACTCGCCATGGACGGTGGCATCCTTTTCCGACGACTGTCCGAAAAGCATCTGCTTCAACAGTTTGTTCTGTGCTTTTAAGCGAATCAATTCCTCAACGACTGCCACTAACGTAGAGCATGGCTGTTGGCAAGCGATTCCCCGGCCGTTCGCAGGGAATCGTTGAAAAGCCGCAAGGATGGTTGGTCCATCGTTTCCGCACCTGCCTGCGGAATGGCCCTGTTGCCTGGCTGTAAATTCCTTGTTAGTTGCAGTCGCTTCCATATGACCATTATGCAACATCCATTAAAAAATGTCCCGGGCGATTTGGCCGGACATTCTGTGATCAGGGCATGCCATCACCCGCTGGCGGCAAATTATGGAACGAGACGTAGCCTCACAACTTATTTCATGATCAGGGGGCGGCGCCCAGGACCCGGTTCACTGAAAGGTTACACTAGTCGCAACTTCCCC
>JAJYNB010000229.1 GCA_021786555.1 Bacillota bacterium
GAACAGCGGTCTCCAAAACCGTCAGTGAGGGTTCAACTCCTTCATCCCCTGCCAAACAGAAATGGCTCACCCATGCGGGTTCGCATGGTTTTTGTTTTGTTTGTCATAAGGTCGAGAAACGGTTTTGGCTACTATTTGGCTACTATTACAAAAATCAACCTATAAATATATGCTGGTCATCGTAGAAGTATGAAGGAATTTATTACCATTTAGAGAATTCATGACTTTATGGTAAGAGTAAACAACACCTTGAAATATTGGCGGGAAAAAGTCGGGGCCACTCAGAAAGGATTAGAACTGCGGACAGGTTTAGCCCCTAATAACTGGACCCATTATGAAGCTGGCCGGGAGCCTGGAGTTACCAAGGCCCAGCTTTTTACTTATGCCCTCAATCAGATTGCAGTGGAAAAGGGAATTGAGATCAAGACTCTAACCGTGTACGATCTCTACCCGTTTGAGGGTATTAGCCACCGATAGTAGTACAACCGTTGCACCTGGTTGTTTTCCCTGCCCCCTTGCTTTCCCCGCAGGCCCCTATCGCTTCCCCCGGCCCCCCTTCTCCCTGGTAGGCTTTGTAGGCTTTAAGCCCTTTTGAGGGCTCTTTTTGTTCCAATGATGCTACAGGCTGTGGAATAATTAAAGGCATAAAAAAAGGAATGGACCTATTTAGCCCATTCCTGGCCAGGTAGGCTTGGAGCTCCAAACTGAAATATTTTCCCTGTCCCCTCAACAGTCTTGTTGAAATTATCAATAGCCTCCTGTGTTTTGGTCACCTTGTCCTCTAACGCCCGGGCTTTTGCCTTGGCATTTTTTATTACCGGTGTCAGATCCTCGATGGTAAACAGGAGTATAAGCATGACTGCCACCAGTCCCACCAGCTGGGCCATGGGCTTCCTGTTGGTGGCAATGCAGATGCCATAGGAGATAAAGGCTACACAGACGATTAGCAAGGTATCAGCCAGCCATCTAATCATAGTTTACCGGCTGCCAGGGCAAAGAATTTGGATAGCAGGGCCCACACAACCCCTACAACCGCTAATATTGCCGCAGCGTAGCCTCCAACCCTTATCATGGCGCTAAACTGTCCCTTGCCTATGGCGCTCATAATCATTTCACCTAGCCAGCTCCCAACCCCCAGCATAACAATGAGCAGAATAACAAACCCCGGGCTACTCGGTCCAAATGCCCTTAATGCCGCTTCAGCCATTCAAACACGCCTCCTTAATTTCTTCCAGGGTGAAAACCTTAAATCTCAGGTTTGATGTGTTTTCCTGGGTAATTTTGTCCTCAATGCGTTGCTTGCTGCCGGTAGTCACAACCAGGATACCGGGAAATCTTTGGGCCAGTTTCGCCCACCAGGTGCCCAGATAAGCCTCTGAGAGGTAATATGATGTGTACTTGGAAACCTTGTCAAACCGGTTCCCCGACTCGGCTCGGTCCAGTTCAATAAACCAGAAGCCAAAGGTCTTTTGGACTGTGTTCCAAATGGCTACCAGCCCGTCAGTCCGGAGGATCTTATAGTCTATCTCCCGTTCAAATGAGTGGATCTTCTCCCAATCGGCTAACCTCAGCCTGAACCATGTATAGGCCCAATTCACGGCCAAAAGGTGGTCAATCTGCCCTGGGCGCTTCCCCAGGTAGTAGTAAAAGGGCTCACTGATACTAAACCTCTCCCGCCGTATGAATTTCTTGTCATACAAGGCTTTAAGGCGCCGCCGGCAGACCCTTTCGGAGACATTTGGGAACAGCAACAGCTTTATCTGGTCCGTATTCAGGGCGCCGTAGCTTTCTACCAGGGCCAATATGTCCCTATCGCGCTGGCAGCCTTTTTTGTGGTTGCTCAACAATGAGTTCCCCCCCCACCGATGGTATGCCCTTGAGAAGTTGCCTGGCCTTGCTCAGGGGCAATTCCATTGCTTGAACCTCCAGTTCTGTGTCCCATTGAAACACGGCCCGGCCGGGTATCGCTGGAATGAGGGCCGCCCTGTCATTGTCTAGGACCATCTGGGAGTTAATGGCATCCCTGACATGGAAGCACTGGGTTCCGGCAAACATGGCCTTGCTGTCCCCAAAGGCCTTAAACATGGTGCTGCTGGGGCGTTGGGTGGCACAGACTATGCAGATCCCAGGGGCCCTACCTAACCTGAGAGCCCTATTCAACAACTGCTGGCACTGTTCATCCTGCATCTCGGCTAATTCATCAATGACAAGCACTATAAAAGGCATTTCAGGGCCTAATTGGATATAGTCTTGAATCCTGCGGCTGTCTGCCTTCTCCAACTGGTCTAAACGCCGGTTTAACTCCCTATTGACTGCGGCCAATACCTCCCTGGCCTGGTCCATTTCCGTGACCACTAGCCCATGATTCTGGAGATATTTGTACTCAAGCCGTTTGAAGTCCAGTATTACCGGGTACGCTTTGACCCTCTGATTGAGTAAGAGGCACATTATAACCACGTGCAGGAAGTTTGACTTACCGGCCCCCGGGTGGCCGGCAACAATAAGGTTAGGCATCCCCGCTAGGTCCCGAACCACTTCGCCACTTGCGGCGAAACCGAAGTGAACGGGCAAAAACATATCCGGATAGTTCTCTGGATTAAAGGCAAAGGAGTATCCTGACTTGATCTCACTGGTAGAAACGGTCATCTTAATCTGTTTCCCCCTCTTGTCAATTTGGACGCTTCCCCCGGCAGCGTCGGCAAAGATCAGCTCCTTCTTCTTGAACTCCGCATAGGCATGGCCCGGGGGCAGATAGATTAAGAATTCCTTGCAATCAGGTGCATCCTTGACCTTTTTCGTGATCTGCGGCCTTGGCTCCTTGGGGTAAAGGGCCAGGATTGCGTCATAAACGGCAGCGAAGGCCTCATTCCCCTTCCTGTGAACCCAAATACTCAAAACATCCCGTTTTATGTCCTGTACGGCTTCCTCGATGGCCCTGGATAGGCTTTTTCCCCCTTCCAATCTTCTCCCCTCCTTATTCCCTTACTTGTTCCTTTGCCTATTCATACGTCGAAAACGACTAGATATGTCAGTACCCCCAAAAAAAGACTCCTCAAATTTGAGGAGTCCACAATCGAGCAATTTCGATTCCATTTGTCGGAATTAATTGGAAATAATTACTTGAATTAATGTGTAAATCATGTGTATAATATGTGTGGGACAACCACGGAAAGGGGGGTACAGGATGGTAAAACAGAGAATTGACTTAACCATTGATGCAGATTTAGTTGAATGGCTCAAAAAACACGCCAAGGAAAACCGGACTAATGCAAGCAGTCTAGTGAACCAGTATCTTGCAAAAATGAAGGCACAGGAGGAAAAAGACAACGCAAAAAAGGCATAAAGGATTTTCCCCACAAGTTGGGGAAAAGGAAAGTCCGCCACCCCGCCAAGAGTCACGGACTTCCCAGGTGAACTGCCAAGAAGGCGAATTCATTAATAGTATACACACCTTCTTGGCTCTTGAGAATACAAGGAGGGAAAACAATGTCAAGAGAGAAATTTTTTAACCGAGCGGTTGAGACTGAAAGATTACTGGCACACCGGAGTGTGGAATATGCAGAGGACGAGATAAGAAGAGGGCCGGTACGGGAAGAATTAATCAAATTGAGTGAAATGCTCCGCGAAATAATTAAATCACTTCCAGAGAATCAAAGAAGTACCGTCTCCAAATATAAGGACGCCCATAGGGACTTTTGGATTGCGGTGGCTCGAAAGGTTTATTATATTGGACTTGAGGACGGAATGGACTTGAAATCAGCTATGATGGAGGAGGCCGTTTAATGTCAATCGTGGGCGATTGGGAGAAACTCTTAGAATTGACAGTTCAGAAGGGCGCAATGGGGGCCCAAGACC
>JAJYNB010000001.1 GCA_021786555.1 Bacillota bacterium
CGCAACAGATAGGGTAAACAACTTTCATGACACAGCCCTCCTTTCATAGTAGAGGAGGAAGACATTGACTGAATCACCACACATTTAACGAGAAGCTAAAGCAATGATTAGCTTGCGGTCTTATAGAACCACTTATTTGTGCTTGAAAGGTGATTCTTACACTGGTTAGCATACTGATTTAAGCTGAGAAGAGCAGTCTACGACTCACCTCACCGTGCTTTGTAGTGTATCTTCTCCTCACACTAATTATTGCCAAGTGGTGAGAACCGCGAACCATTTTTTCATTACTATTTGTGCCGCCAGCGTCAGCGGCGGAATGGAGGTTAGCATGACTGTTTATCCGCTTGTGCTGGCTAATATAATTCTGCTGGTGACCGGCCAAGTCTTGTGGAAAATAGGTCTGCAGCATGCTGGAGGCATAAAGCCTGACAACATTCCGGCCTTGGTCTTATCTCCCTATATCATTAGCGGAATCGTTTTGTACATAGCCGCAACTTTCATCTGGTTCGTAGTTTTATCAAAGGCTGCACTGAGCGCCGTCTACCCGCTGCAAAGCCTGGCTTATGTGCTGGGGGCGGTGTTGGGATTGGTTATCTTCAAGGAGAATGTGCCTGTAATACGGTGGATAGGAATTTTTGTAGTGATCTGCGGCGTATATTTAATTGCCTTAAAATAAAAAAGACGTCGAGAGAGGAGACCTTTTACCATGAGTAAGATCCGCAAAGCTATTATTCCGGCTGCAGGGCTTGGTACCCGTTTCTTGCCGGCCACCAAAGCTCAACCGAAAGAAATGCTGCCGATTGTTGACAAGCCTACCATTCAGTATGTGGTGGAAGAAGCCGTGGCGGCGGGCATCGAGGATATTATCATTGTCACCGGCAGAAATAAACGCGCCATAGAAGATCACTTTGACCGTTCGGTGGAGCTGGAAGTGTTTTTGGAGGACAACCACAAAACCGAACTGCTGGATTTGGTGCAGGATATTGCAAATCTGGTGGACATCCATTATGTGCGCCAAAAGGAGGCCAGGGGACTTGGGCACGCAATTTACTGCGCCCGTAAATTTATTGGCAATGAGCCTTTTGCTGTGCTGTTGGGTGATGATATTATCCATTCCGAAGTGCCGGTCTTGAGACAATTAATTGAATGCTATGAGCGTTTTCCCGGCAGTGTGGTGGGAGTGCAGGAAGTCGCCCGGGAAGCAGTGGGGAAATACGGGATAATAAAACCGCAGCCTTTGGCAGAGAGGGTGTACCGGGCCCTGGACCTGGTGGAAAAGCCGCAGCAGGAGGAAGCGCCTTCCAATCTGGCGATACTGGGCCGTTATATCATAGAACCCGAAATCTTTAACATCCTGGAAAGCCTGCCTCCCGGCAGCGGCGGGGAAATTCAACTCACTGATGCCCTGAGAGTTTTGGCCAAAACGGGCAGTGTAAACGCTTATGATTTTGAAGGGCGCCGTTATGATGTGGGTGACAAGCTCGGCTTTGTAATGGCTACCATCGAGTACGCTCTAAGAAGGGAAGATTTGCGGCAGCCCCTGAAGGAATACCTGGAAAATCTAATCAATATCGTCAAAGACTAAGGGGATGTTGACAAGCGGAGGAATGTAATGAGAGTGCTAGTGGTTGGCGGGGCCGGGTATATCGGCAGCCATATGGTACGGGCCCTGCTGAGGCCGGGGCATGAGGCGGTGGTCCTGGACAACCTGAGCAAGGGCCACCGGGAAGCGGTACCCGCGGACAGCCTGGTCTTGGGTGACTTCGGGGATGGGGAACTGCTGGATCGGGTAATGCAGCAGCATGGAATCGAAGCGGTGATGCACTTCGGCGCCCTCAGCCTGGTGGGCGAGTCTATGACCAGGCCGGACAAGTACTTCCAGAACAATGTAGCTAAGGGACTGGCCCTCCTGGACGGAATGGTGCGGAACAAAGTAAGATACCTGGTGTTTTCCTCCACTGCGGCGGTGTACGGGGAACCGGAGCAGGCGCCCATTACGGAGGACGCCAGGCTCCGGCCCACTAATCCCTACGGTGAGTCTAAGCTTGCTTTTGAGAAGATTCTAAAATGGTATGATGCGGCTTTCGGGCTCAAGTCAATCAGCCTGCGCTATTTCAACGCCGCCGGGGCGGACCCGGCGGGAGATATCGGCGAAGACCACAGCCCGGAGACCCATCTCATCCCGCTGGTGATTCAGGCGGCCCTGGGCCGGAGGGGAAACATTCGGGTTTTTGGGACGGATTATCCGACGCCGGACGGCACCTGTATCAGGGACTATATTCATATCAACGATCTGGCGGAGGCCCACCTCCTGGCTTTGAAGGCCCTGGCGGGGGGGGCAGAGAGTACCGCGTATAACCTGGGGAACGGCAGCGGCTATTCTGTGCTGGAAGTTATCCGGACAGTGGAGCAGGTTTCCGGCAGGAAGGTTGAGGCGGTGCTGGGTGGGCGCCGGGCCGGGGACCCGGCGGTGCTGGTGGCGGGTTCCGAGCGGATCAAGCAGGAACTGGGCTGGCAGCCGAAGTTCCCTGAGCTGGAAGAGATTGTGGGCACCGCCTGGAAATGGCACTTTGGGCATCCTGATGGTTTCAAATAGCCTCGTGAACCCGGTTCCATACGCAAAGGGTTGTACTCCCACTAAATTTCCGCTATAATAAAGTAAATTATTACCAAATGATTGTAAATAACTGAAGCTTCCTGTATTGAAAAGCATATGTTTAAGGATGGTGGTTTCAATGGGAAACTGGCAGGATGTTCGCTGGAAGCAAAGGTTTTCAAACTTTAAAAAAGCAATGCTGCAGTTAAAGGAGTTTCTTGAGAAGCCTGAACTGAATAAGTTTGAAAAGCAGGGTTTAATCCAATGCTTTGAATATACCTTTGAACTTGCCTGGAAAACCATGAAAGACTATCTGGAGGAGCAAGGTTTTAGCGTGAATAGTCCGCGCGCAGCCATTCAAACCGGATTTCAGATGCAGCTGCTTCAAAACGGGCATGTGTGGATCGATGCTCTGGAAAAGAGAAATCTCATGGCGCATACATATGATGAACGCTTGGCTGATGAAGCAGAACAGCTGATTCGTGCGAGCTATTATGCAATGCTGCGAGAAGTCTATGCCTTCTTGGAGGGACTGGTATGAGTTTTGGGCTTCGCCAGGAGGATTTAACCTATATCGTTACTGCTGTTCGGCAGTTTGACGAAATCCAGCGGGCAGCAATCTTTGGCTCCCGGGCTAAGGGAAATTATAAACCCGGTTCAGATGTGGATATTGCTATTTGGGGCGACAGGATTACCTTTGCAACGCTATCGAGGCTGCACGCTATGCTTGAAGAAGAAAGCCCTATGCCCTATTTTTTCGATATTGTAGACTACACGCATTTGACCCATGAAGGAATGAAAAATCACATTGACCGGGTGGGAGTTTTTTTCTATTCCAGGGAAGATAATACCATGGTGGAGAAATCTAAAGATGTGAACCTGGGGTGAAGAGGGGTGCGACTGGATTTGGATTTGGAACAAAAACTGATTAAAAGCATTGAAGGAATCGGTCAAAACTATGCAATAGAGCAAATAGTACTATTCGGGTCGCGGGCACGAGGCGACAATAAGGCGGCCAGCGATAGACTTTTCTGATTTCCCGGAGTACTTGTAGTGCAAGCACCCAAACCAGGGTGCTTTTTTGTTTGTGCTGGTCTACCTCACTGGGACTTGGTGACAAAACCCTGTTTCCTCCCTTTGTTACACTTAGCACTACAACGTAATCTAACTGCTGGACATCCTGAATCAAGTGTGCTATGCTGAAAGAGGGATTCGGTCAGTTGGGAACACATTTGGGACAGGGATGAATTGAACATG
>JAJYNB010000105.1 GCA_021786555.1 Bacillota bacterium
CCCAGGAAAGTGGTAAGGGGGGACATGCGCCTTGATGAAATCGGGCAGTAACCTGGAACGAGTGCTTGAGGCCGGACACTTTGCTGTCACCGCCGAAATAGGCCCGCCCAAACATGCCGATGGCGGCGTAATCAGGAGCCGCGGCGAACAGCTGCGGGGATGCGCCGATGCCTTTAACCTTACCGACAACCAGGCCGCGGTCGTCCGCCTCTCCAGCATTGCCGCCGGGGCCATTCTGGTAAATCAGGGCCAAGACCCGGTAATCCAAATGACCTGCCGTGACCGCAACCGGATTGGTTTGCAGTCTGACCTGCTTGGGGCCTACGCCCTGGGGATTCGAAACGTCCTCTGCCTGTCCGGGGACCACCAAAGGTTTGGCAACCACCCTACCGCCAAAAACGTTTACGACCTCGACTCCATCAACTTGATTCATATGGTTAAGCAGCTGCGGGATGAGCAAAGGTTTCTCAGCGGTGAGGCATGCAAGGCGGAACCGAGGTTTTACATCGGGTGCGCCGCCAACCCCTTTGCCGATCCGTTTGAGTTCCGGGTAATCCGCCTGGAAAAGAAAATTGAGGCCGGAGCTGATTTTGTCCAGACTCAATGCGTGTTTGACCTGGAGCGCTTTGAACGGTTTATGGAAAAGGTGCGGCAGAGGGGCCTGCACAAACGCGCAAAGATATTGGCCGGAGTCATGCCGGTCAAGTCAGCCAAAGCCGCTGCCTTCATGCAGCAGAACGTCGCGGGCATGCTGGTACCCGATTCCATGGTGGAGAGGCTGAAAAAAGCTGAGGACCAGAAAGCAGAGGGCCTGCAGATTTGCATTGAGCAGATAAAGCAGCTGAAAAACATTGAAGGGGTAGCCGGTGTGCACATCATGGCCCTGATGTGGGAAGAGATGGCGCCCTTTATCGTGGAACAGGCCGGCCTTCTGCCCCGTCCTGAAGGGGGCCCCGGGCATGGATAAGAAGGTGCTGGTTATCGGGGGCGGGGTTGCCGGCCTGGCAGCCGCGCTGGAATTAGCCGAACAGGGTGTAGAAGTATATGTGGTGGAAAAGTCCGGCGCTATCGGCGGCAAGGGGCTTAACTACTGCTGCAAGGCCACCTCAAGCTGTAACAGATGCGGGGCCTGTCTCCCTGTGCA
Organism: Bacillota bacterium; assembly: GCA_021786555.1. GTDB lineage: Bacteria > Bacillota > Desulfitobacteriia > Desulfitobacteriales > JAJXUE01 > JAJZPO01. The sequence goes on from JAJYNB010000105.1 coordinate 1,145, forward strand.
GCTGAAGCGAAAGGTGGAGGTCCAGCTCGGCATCAAGCTGATCTTCAACAGTGAAGTCAAAGGGATAGAGGAAGAGGCCGGCAAGTTTAATGTAAATATCCGTTTTCTGACGGGTTCCCGGGGGGCAGACTTGGGGGCGGAGACAGTCCTGCAGGTCAACGGCGTGGTTGTGGCTTTGGGTTTTGACATCTTCAACGCCGCCTTGAAAGGGGAATTCGGCTATGGAGTGCATAAAAATGTAATTACAGCCTATGACATGGAGAAGGCGCTGCGGGAGAAGGGCAGTGTGGAGGCTGCCTTCGGACCTGGAATCAAGCGGGTCGGTTTTGTCCAATGCGTCGGCAGCCGGGACCTGCAGGCCGGCAGCAACTACTGCTCCAGGGTTTGCTGCATGTATGCCAGCAAACTGGCTAAGCTGGTGCGTTACGAGCTCCCCCAAGCCCAGGTGGATATTTTCTACATGGATATCCAGACCTTCGGCAAGGACTTTGGCAGCTTCCTGCAGGAGTGCCGGGAAGAGGACAGGATTAATTATGTCAGGGCGATTCCATCCAAAATATATCGCTACCCCTATGATTACCTGACGGTGCAATACGACGGCAGCAGCGGGCAGCAGGCAGGCCATTACGATTTGATAGTGCTGGCCCCTGCAATCACCCCAGCCAGGGGACTGGAGCAATTCGCCCTAAAAGCCGGGCTGATTGTGGACCGACATGGGTTTCTGGCAGAAACAGGGAGGCCCGGGGTGGTTGCCGCCGGCGCCTGCACCGGACCCATGGATATTCCGCAGACTGTCGCCCAGGCCCAGGCGGCGGCAGGCAGGGTAATGCAGCACCTTAAGTGAATGAAAAAGTCTCCTCCGCTTGCTGAGCCGGGGAGACTTTTATTTTTCGTGCTTGGATTCAAGTCCAAATTATCTTGTACACTTGGGTCTAAAGTTGTCCCCCGCAGCATAAATGTTGTTAGGAATGCTGTGAGGTGACGGGGATGAGCCAGAAGAACACCAGATATTTGGAAAAGAAGATCTTGGAGAATACAGACCGCCTGATTGAATGCGCCATTGCTGCCAGCCTGCTCGGAAGCGACGCCAAAGAAAAGGAATTGAGACGAGGGGTCCGCCTGATCAGTGATATCGCCCTCGATTTGAAAGAACTGATAGAAGTTAAGGATGAGTATCTGCCGGAAATTCTTAGCCAAATTATCAGTCAAAAACTGCCTGATGTAAAAATCCAACAAAGCCTTGGTACCTTTACGGAAGAATTGGAGCGCATGCTGCGGCTGGGGACCATGGCTCTGACCCGGGAGCCCTTCGAGTTTCAGACCGTTGAGCAGCAGCTGGATCAGGACTTGCCTGCGCAAACCGGGACTGAGGTTGAAGACCTCATCACTCCACCGGTTCTGACGGAGACAGGTGCGGAACCAGAGGCTTTAACACAGACCGGTGACGAACCGGACGCTTTGGCGCAGACAGGTGAAGAACCGGCAGAGGAGCCTCCCGCTTCGAGACCGGAAACTGCGGCCGAACAATTGGATGTCCTAAGCGAAATACCGCTAAAAGACCCTTCAGGGCAGTTTTTTGATGAGAGCGTAAGTCCGGAAGCGGGAATCCTGCTCAGCGACCTTTTGGGCACCCACCAGGAGCCGGAGCAGGTAACAAGCCCGGCCTCTGGTACGGAAACGGTTACGTCACCCTGCTACGAACTGCCGCTGAATGACGATATTATCCTTGATCCCTTTGCCCAGGCGGAGCAGGTTAATACTGGCCCGGTAGCAGAGATCAGAGCCGACCAGCCACCGGTGGTAGAACTGGAAGAAAAGGTCCAGACTTCAACAGGAGACGGGCAGGTACAGGAGGACTTGGTTCAGGTTGAGGCGGTGGAACAGGACTTTGTTCAAGCAAGCCAAAGCCAAATTTGTGAAGAAACAAGCCATGAAGAGCCGAAAGAACGGGCAGAAACGGGCGAGTCCGCTTCTACCCCGGGCGAAAACATTTACCACAGGGAGGAACCTCAAACCGGCTTGACTTTAGACGACTTTCAGACCGTCGACAGCCAGGACAGCGGGGAATCTGAAGCGGCCGCGGCCATGGCTCCTCTGCAAACCCTGGCGCCGGCAAGGCCTGTCCGGGGGTTGGAACTAAGCCTGAAGCAGATTTATCCCGACCAGGAAATTCTGAAGGACGTAACTTTAAATGGCATGCGGCTGGCGTTTTATCTTCCTGCCAGAAATTTGGTGATCGATGCAGCGGTTCCAGACGACGATTATCAGCTTAAACAAAAGTTGTGCCGCCAGGAAGGATGGGAATATTTCTCGATTGAAGAGGAAGACAGCAAAAATCCGAGGCGGGTCGAACGAATCTTGCGGCGCACTCGCACAGCGGCGCGAGTATAAAAGCTTAAGCATAGACACTTTAAAGCCCTGCAGTTTATTTGCGGGGTTTTCGTTTTGAAGGAGAAGGGGCGATAAAAGTCGAATATTATCATAAACATTATGACGCAGACTCAAATTTAACGTCCGAAAGGAAGGAAAAGTTTTTGAAACTACATTTTATAGGTGCTGCTCAAATGGTCACAGGCTCCTGTTATCTGCTGGAAACCAGTCAACACAAGATCTTGATTGACTGCGGTCTGTATCAGGGCAACAAGGAAACTAAGGAACGCAATTACCATAGTTTTCCATTCAATCCGGGCGAAATTTCCCAC
>JAJYNB010000212.1 GCA_021786555.1 Bacillota bacterium
CAGGGACTAAAGCCGGAAGTGAGACGGGACCTGATGCTCCTGGCAAGGGATTCTCACGACGGGGGCACCAGCGACTTCTCGCCTTTTCTGGACAAGTGGATCCCTTCTCTGGGTCTGGGCCAGGGCGGCAGGACCCCGTTTCACTACCACCAGCCTTCCGACACCATGCAGCATGTAGATGCAGGTACCCTGGCCAAGTTTGGCGGGCTGGTACTGTCTCTCTCAAGTCAAATCCCGCTTGAGCCGGCAGGACGTAAGTGGGATGACCTTTATTTCCCTGTTGACACGGGCTTGGGGCTCATTGTCCTGCCCTCGGCCGGCATCAAGCTGTGCGTGGCCGGGTGTCTGATTTTGGCGCTTTACTGGCTGGCGGTCAGGCGGCGGCGAAATTGGTTCAGCCTAGGGTGGATTGTGCCCGGTTCCTGGCTTGTTACCGCTCTGGCCCTGGGGGCGGGGTTTTTGCCGCAGTACTTGATCGGGCTGTTAAAAAGAGTTAATGAACCTTGGTTTGCCCATCCTGGTTTTTACGTAGTGCTCCATCTGAGCGTAAGTTTTATCGTGTTCTACTGGCTTATCCAGTTCGCCTCCCGCCTGCCTCCGAAACTGATGCCGCGCAGCCCTGAAATTTACTGGGCAGGCAGTCTGATTCTCCTGGGGGCGGCAACCGTGGTCACAGCTATGAATCGCTGGGACTTTGCGGTGTACTTTGCCCTTTGGCTGTTATTAACGGTATTAAGCAGGTTTGGGCGTGGGCTGATGCTTACGCTCCTGGCCCCGTTTCTCGTTTATCAGTTCCATTGGCAGATTTTGAATTCCCAATTGTGGACCGAATTTTACCGTATCTTTCTGGACCATCCCGTACTCTTCGCCCTGATTTATGGTTTTGGCCTGCAGCCCCTGGTACTGGCCCTGCTGGCCGGGCGCATGCGGCGCCCCGCAGCCTGGCCGCGCCTACAGGGCAAAGTGGCATTGGCAGCAGTTCTATACATCATCTTTTCTGTGACAGCGGCGCCGGCGTACTCCCAAACGGCACCACAACAATTAACGATCCGTCAGGAATATCAGGACCACCGTCTCAGCCTGAAGGCCTCCGGCAAAGACAAGATTCCGGCTCCCCTTAGTAAGGCCCTGGGCAGCGGCCGGCAAAAGGAAGTGAGCATTCCGCTTGCGGGAGGCAGGGAGCCACTGGCGGTACAGGTAAACTCCAAGCAGGTGTTGTTTAACAAGGAAAGGTTGGTGACGGTGGACGTTGACCTGGCCTACAGCGAAAGCCCCTACATGATTAAGCTGAGGCTGCGTTCCGAACATCCTTTTACCCTGGTTAACGGGGGCAGCTTTTTCCCCTTAGGCAAATTGGGGAAAAGTGTGAAGCTGGACGGCGAACCTACAGGCGGGATTTACGGCCTGGTTTTGGAGCGGACCGGGCCTCAACCGCAAAGCTTTGAGCTTTATTTGAAAGCGGGGGACAAAGTCAAATTTACGCTGGAAGCCCAATATCCCCGGCAGTTTGTGGAGAAAAGGTTTAACCTGCCGCAAACATTGCTCAAGTATGAAAATTGGTGCGTGTTTACGGCAGATATCTAAAGGGTAAAGTTGCCAGGCATAACCCCGCCTTTACCGGAAAACACTAGTCCCAAAAGTTTGAAGGAGGGGTTAAATTTGCCTAAGCTGGTTGCGGTGGAAGACATGCTAAACAATGTCAATCAGGCCCTGCGCGGTGCGGGTTTTGAGACTGTGAGCCTTGACTCGGGTTCAGCCGGGGTGGGAGCCATTGTGATTAGCGGCCAGGACCAAAATTTTCTGGGGATGCATGATTCTGAGGGAAAGGTTCCCGTTATCAGCGCTGAAGGCCGCAGCGCTGATGAGGTTGTGCAAATGGTCCGGGACAGGATAATTTGAGGTAAAGGTTCTGCCCCGCTAAATCATCGAAACTCCTTTTTTGCTCAATTATTCCCTGTCAGTATTGGCACGTTTCCAGCAGCGCGGGATGGCCCACCACAGCTATTAACCTGAGAAGTACCGGAATATCAACACGGCAGCCGGGTCCAAGCACAGGCCGAGTTATGAGTCACCTGGGGATTGTCCCCAGGTGACTCATTTTACCGTAGGAGAAGCAGGAAATTTAAAGGTACGCTGCGAACAAATATCAGCAGGTTCATTAAAAATAATTGCCGGGAGGGTTTGCTTTGATAGTTTCCAATATAAAGGATTTGGCAGGGGTAGAGATACAGGGACCGGAAGTGAAAAATGCTCTGAAAAAGGTACTGGTCTCGCCGGACCAGGGCTGGGAGGGCTATGTCATGCGCCTGTTTGAGTTGGGTGCCTCAGGATATACGCCGCGGCACAGTCATCCCTGGCCCCACATCAACTATATCGTCCAAGGCCGGGGAACCCTGCACCTGGACGGACAGGATTACGAATTGGAGGCTGGATCCTTTGCTTACGTGCCGGGCGGTAAATTGCATCAGTTTACCAACCTGAGTGAAGAAAAGTTTGTCTTTATCTGTATCGTACCGGAAGAAGGAGACAAATAGCTTGCGCACACTGTAGATTCGCCTCACATTCTGACTGTTATACACGCATATCCCAGGGAATGCGTCCTGGGCCTTGCTTGCAGCGGGAAAACCGTATCAATCCTGTCGGATGTTTGGAAGCTTTGTCAACGCTGCAGGAACAGTCGAGCTGCTGCTGAATAGAAGTTAGGAGAAACATTGGAGCAGGTGAGCAGTGTGGGACGGGTTCCGCTGGTTAAGCTTTTTCTGTTCGGTCTATGTACTATTACCTTTAGCGTTTATGGCTATTATTTGGTTCTCAGCCTGTGGCCGCAACAACCGGTACTTGAGCCCGCCCCCTGGGTCCAGATTGCCGCGCCGGAGCTTAAACTGCAGGAAGAACCGTCAAAGGACGCGCCTGTGGTTAAAAGCCTGCAATTTGGGGAACGGCTGCAGCTGTTGGGGGAAAAGGACAATTGGCTCAATGTCCGGGACGAGAGCGGGGACTCAGGTTGGGTCAGCCGGCTCTATGTGGTTTTGAGCCCCCCGGGGCTGCAGTAAGACGGGCGCTTCTTTGCCCTAAGCGTTGGTACCTGCAGCTGATTTAAAGGGACCCTGCCGGATCCCTTTATTTTTTGGGTTCTGCAGTCCGCCCGGACTTTCAGCCTTTTGTTTTGCAGCGCTGATTTCCCCAATCGAAGCCAGGCCGGCAGGGCTGAGGTTTGTTTGACAAATATTTGCGGGCCAGCGTATAATTAGTCAAACGGATTAGAGGTGACCCTACATGCAGCACACTTTCGACTCCATGTGTGAGAAACTTCACGAAGGAGCCTACAAGATAACCCCGCAGCGTGAGGTAATTCTGCGGGCCTTTGTTGAGCATGGCCGAGGGCATTTGAGTGCGGAAGACGTGTACAATCTGGTAAAAAGCAGAAATCCCGACATCGGTCTGGCTACGGTGTACCGTACCCTGGAGCTGTTGGCGGAACTGGATATCCTGCAGAAGATGGACTTCGGGGACGGCCGCTCCCGCTACGAATTTTCTGACAAGGAAGAGCATCACCACCACCACCTGGTTTGCTTGCAGTGTCACCGTGTAGCTGAGTTTGACGATGACCTGCTGGAAACCCTTGAGGCGGTGGTTGCCCGCAAGAGCAAGTTCAAAATAATTGACCACGACCTTAAGTTTTACGGTCTTTGCCGGGATTGCCAGGAGGCAGGGCAGCGGGAGTAGGGAGAATTCAGAAATCAGAACTCAGAATCCGGCAGTCAGAATCTGGGGACTGGGCAAATTCGTGAAACTTGGCATTATAGTTGGGACAAAAAAATACTGGGAATATGCG
>JAJYNB010000388.1 GCA_021786555.1 Bacillota bacterium
GATATTTTTAACCTCTGGGATATCAACATGAGCCGCATTGAATCACGGCCGGCCCGGGGAAAACTGGGAGAATACATTTTTTTCGTCGATCTGGAGGGTCATGCCCAAGACCCGGAACTGGCTGACGCCCTGACCATGGTCAGACGAAAAGCCACGTTTTTTAAATTTTTAGGCTCATATAAACGCGGAAATAACCTTTAGAACTGAGTTACGCTTACAGTCAAAAAGACCCCCTGATGCAGGAGGTCTTTTTCTCGGTTTTGGGAGACCGTTCAAAAAACCAGGTCTTGGGCTGCGCTTACAAACTACTTTAGGGCCCGCAGCACATTGGAGGTAGTACGGATAATTTCGATGGATGATATGGATGCCAGGGGTACCAGGCAGATACTGTCGTCTTCCTGGTGGACGGACACTATCTGGTTGGCAGCATCATATTCGATTATCCGCCCTAGGCGCACCCGTTTATCACTGCCGGCGGTGGCAATGGTAATTATAACCTTGGCGCCGCTGCTCATGATTTCAGCCAAATTCTTTGGTTGAACATCCACCCTCCTCACCTCAGCTTAACAGTACCATGAATTACCACATGCACCAAGGAGAAGGGAGTCAAAAACTGTCAGGTTTGAAACTTTTTTTTGGACAAAAAAATAAGGGACACGACTATAAGGGCCCTGTTGAACTGCTGCTTAGGCAATTTCCCACTTATTGCAGCGCCCGCCCCAGCGCCCCACTACCGCTGCCTGGTTGGAAATTTCGATAATTTCACAGCCGTTGGAACAACCGCTGCAGTTGAAACTTTTGCCGGCGAAAGTGTCATGGGTCACATCAAATCCCTTGAAGTTGGTGGGCCTGTACCTGCCCACGTATTCCCTGGCCAACAAGGCAGAACCCACAGCCCCCATGACATCAAAATATTTAGGAATCTGTACCGTCAGCCCCAGAGCGCTTTCAAAGGCAGCCTTAATTCCTTTGTTGGCTGCCACCCCGCCCTGGAACACTATGGGTTCCAGAATTTCCTTCCCTTTACCCACATTATTCAGATAGTTTCTGACCAGAGCCTCACTCAGGCCGCGGATGATATCTTCCAGGTTATGGCCCATCTGTTGTTTGTGAATCATATCGGACTCAGCAAAAACAGTACAGCGGCCAGCTATCCGCACTGGAGATCTCGCTTTCAGGGCGTAATCTCCAAATTCTTCAATCGGGATGGTCAGGCGGGAAGCCTGTTGGTCCAAAAAGGAACCTGTACCTGCGGCACAGACCGAGTTCATGGCAAAGTCCGTAACCACTCCTTCCCTGAGAATAATGATTTTGGAGTCCTGGCCACCGATTTCCAGAATGGTTCGGACGCCGGGAACCATATTTAGTGCGGCTACCGCATGAGCGGTAATTTCATTTTTGACCACATCTGCCCCGACGATGGCTGCTGCCAGTTGACGGCCTGAGCCGGTAGTTCCCACCCCGCAAATCTTCAGGTCGTCCGGCAGTTCCGGCCGGATACTCTCCATGCCTGTTTGAATGGCTTTGATAGGTTGGCCGTTTGTCCGAATATACAAATCTGCCAGCACTTCATCCTGCTCGTCCAGGACCACAACATTGGTGCTGACAGAACCGACATCAATGCCCAGATACCCGCGCATATTGCATTTCCTCCCTCGTCTCTTTCTTACGGCGCAGCATGTCTATAAATGCTTCCAGCCTGGTCTGCATGCCGGCTTTCCCGGTTTGTTCATCCAGGAAAAAGGTCAAGACCGGAATGCCGTGCTCACGGGTAACGCGGGGCATTATCGTTTTGACCACGATTTCAGGAATGCAAGTGAAAGGCGCCAGCTGGATAACCCCGTCATATCCGTCCCTGGCAAACATCACAGTGTGCCCGATGGACTCCTGGGCGTGGCCGCCGATCGGTTCCGGCAGATAGGGTTTGGCTGCATCCTCAAAGCCATCACTCTTTTTGCCGCCAGGGGTGTTTTCCCGGGTCCAGCCTGTAAGATAAATGGACCTGTTTACTTCAACGCCCATGTTGCCCAGAGTTTCTTCAATCTCTAGGTTGGCCGCCGGTTCCAGTACCACATAGATTTCTCCCACTATGCCCACCTTAACTACATCTACCTCAGAATTCTGAGCAATAGCGTTAAAGGCCTTGAGCCCAGACGCCTCAGCTTCGGCAATCTGCCCCATGGTCTTAGACTCCTGCACCCACTTGACACTTTCGTTAAAGACCTGGGTAGCCTCACCGCGTTTTAATTCCCTCGGCCGTACCCGGTGGCTGGCCCGTTCCAGCTGGTCCAGGGCTTGCAGCTTGCGCCAGTAAAAACGCACGAGCTGGACAATGGTCCAATAAGAAAGCTTGGACGAATTCAGCCTGTTTACTTTGCGGATAAACTCAAGTGGCTTTTGGTAAATGGAGTCAAAGACGATAAATTCCAGGTCTTTCCCTGCGCTGGCCATGATTTTTTGGGCCACTTCACCATAATGTCCGGCCCGGCAGGGCCCGCTGCCGCCGGAAGTAACTACCGTATCCGCTCCCCGCTCCACCGCCTCCAGGTATGAACCGAGAAGAATTTTAAAAGGAAGGCAGGCAAACTCTGGTCCGTATCGTACTCCCAAGTCCAGTATTCTTTTGTTGGGACGGATTGGCACTACCGTTTCATTACCCAAGTCCCGGATCAAATCAGCAAACACTACTACGGAAGTGCCCATGTGAGGAAAGGTTACCTTTTTCATACCGCCGCCTCTTTACGCCTCCTTACCATCTCACAGAACGCCTCAATCCGGGTCAGCATACCAGCCTCACCCGTGTGCTCGTCAATCATCAAGGTCATAAAGGGTACTTTGCCGCCCCTCTTTTTGGCTTCAATCTCCATCAATTTGTCAACCATGAAATCCGGCCCGCAGCCAAAAGCCGTAAGATGCATGATGCCATCCACTTCTCCCGCGTTCTCAAAAAAATGAAATGCCGCTTTGCTGGTGATATCGCTAAAGGTCCAAAATATGCCTTTGACCAGTTTGCCCGCTTGGCGTTTCAGGAGGCGCGGACTAACCATTTCCGCCGTAATTACTTTAACCCCCAAACTCTTAAGCTTTTGGATGGCTTCCACGCTGATGAACGAATCATGAGTGGTATAGGGATAACCCAGCAAGGCCAGGCGCAAGGTCTCGCCACCCTCCTCATCCTGTTTCACAGGCAGAGGCTTGCCGTGGAGCACATAATCCATAGCTTCATCGGGAGTATAGCCCGCTTTGAGTATCCTGTCGTACTTACGATGCACCTTCCACCCGGCCCAAATCGCCCGGAAGGTGGCCCAAGAACCCTTGCCAAGCCTGCGGCCCAATTCCATGGATGCCCAGAACAGACTGAACCTGCTGCGTTTCTTGTTTACAGTGACATCCAGCACGGTGGGCATATTGGGCAAAGCGCTTTTTACCATATCGGCCATGCCGAGGAATTTGGGGCAATAGATAGTCTCACCGTTGATACTGATTATCCTCGGCACAAATAAGTAGTCTACCCTGTCTTTCAGGGCCAACACATGACCAAAATATATTTTTACAGGAACGCAGGCTTCGGCCAAAGCTTCCCTCACTCCGGCATCGAGGATTTCTTTTGTTGTCTTAGGGCTTGTGACCACCCTAAAACCCAAGCGCTCGAAAAAAGTTTTCCATGCGGGGAAGTACACATAGTAAAACATTGCCCGAGGTATGCCGATTGTTTTCTTTGCCAACCTGTCCACCCCCTTACACGTCTATTATAAGATATTCTTCTATTAACTGGTTCAGAAGGGATAGTCCACCTCATGCGCACACCCTAGTAAAATT
>JAJYNB010000277.1 GCA_021786555.1 Bacillota bacterium
CTTTAACACTTTACCCGACGGGTTCCGCGGCAAGGCCTCAGTAAACTCCACCCGGCGCGGCTTTTTATATCCGGCCAGTTTGCCGGCGGTAAATTGGATAACCTCGTCCTCGGTTAATTGCTCACCTGGCTTGAGAACTACCACCGCCCAAACCCTCTCTCCCCACTTGACATCGGGAATACCGAATACAGCCGCTTCCAGGATTTTGGGGTGCCGGTACAAAACAGCTTCTACCTCGGCAGGATAGACATTTTCCCCGCCGCTGATGACCATGTCTTTTTTCCTGTCAACAACATAGAGATAACCTTCTTCGTCCTGCCGCGCCAAATCTCCCGTATACAACCAGCCGTTGCGCAGAGCATCCGCCGTGGCCTCAGGCAGATTGTAGTATTCCCTCATCACAGTTGGCCCCCGGACGATGATTTCGCCCACTTCACCCACAGGAACGTCCAGACCCTGCCCGTTCACCAGGCGCACTTCGAGGGCAGTGAGCGCCTTACCGACTGAACCCTCTTTTCTGAAGGCATCTTGGGATTTTAAAATAGTGACTCCCGGACCTGCCTCGGTTAAGCCGTACACATCAATTATCCCCGCCTCAGGAAATACCCTGTGCACCCTCTGTTTCAGCTCAACCGGCATAATCGAAGCCCCGGTGCCCGCGATTCTGATCGCTGAGAAATCATAGTTGTCCAGCCCCCGAATCTGCAGAAGAAAACTGTACATGGCAGGGACCAGGAAGATGGTAGTAACATGCTCCTCCCGCAGCCTTTGCGGTAAGGCCTTTGGGTCAAAAGAGTTCTCAATAACCAAAGCCGCTCCCACCAACACGTGAGGCAGCATCCAACAATTCAGGGCGGCTGAATGATAGAGAGGGGGGATGACAATCCCTCTGTCCGTTTGTTCAAAGCGCGCATCTATAACCATATTGAGTGCCGTCCAGAGACTGTTGTCATGGGTAAGCACCGCGCCCTTTGGCCTGCCGGTGGTACCGGAAGTGTAAAGGATGACATTGGGATCTTCCCCCTGCACATCCACCTCCGGCGGCTGGTCACCCGATAGCAGGAACTCTTCGTACTGGCCGCCGTCGGAGCTTACTTCCAAATAGAATTTCAGCAGGGGCAAATCTTTTTTTACAGCCCCTAACACCTTCAGGTATTTTGAGGCATAAAACAACATCTTCGTTTCACTGTTATTGAGGATAAAAGCCAGTTCATCACCCACAAGCCGGTAATTAAGGGGCACACCTATCGCCCCGAGCCGGGCGGCAGCAAAATGGATTTCAACAAATTGAGCACAGTTTTCCAGCAAGAGTGCCACTCTGTCGCCCTTGCGCACACCTAAGCGGGCCATGGCAGCAGCCAATTTGTCTACCCGCTTGCCTAACTGCTCCCACGTCTGCCGCTGTTCCCGGAAAACCAGGGCTTCTTCTGCCGGAAATTTACTCGCGTTACGCGCGAGTAAGGAATAGATGTTCATTGTTTTTCCACCTCCTATCCAACTGGACATTTATCTGAAATTTCGGATAACTCAAGTCGCCCCCCCTCCCGTTTGAAGCTTAAGTCGCCAATCCGTAAAAAATCCCCTGCCCTACCCAGTAGCAAAACCTACGCCAACCGCTACCCTCCATAAACAGGGGATTTTACGTTATTTTTTGGCCGGATTCCGGTCCAGGTGTGTACACACCTGACAACAACTGTTCACTGTACAATTACAGGTGTTTGCCCCTTAAACAAGATCATACCTTCGCATTTTCTCGTACAGCCAAGATCTGCTGATACCTAAGACCCTGGCCGCCTCAGACTTATTACCCTGAACGCTGCGCAAAGCCTGTTCTACCGCAGCCCTGTCCAGGCGGCCCTGGACACTGTTTTCAGTCAGCAGGGTACCGGCCGGTTCAGCACCGGAACAGCCCTGCTCCCTTTGCTCCCGGAGATAGAAAGGCAGGTCATCCAGTTCTACGACAGGCCCGCTGGCATAGTTCACCGCCCTCTCGATGACGTTCTTTAACTCGCGCACATTTCCCGGCCAGTGGTGGCTAAGCAGGACTTTCCGCACATCCGCCGCCACGTCCGTGACCCGTTTCCCGAAATCGCCGCATATTTTTTCCAAAAATACTTGTACCAAAGGTACAATATCCTCCGGTCTGCTGCGCAAAGGCACAAGTCTAAAGCTTATCACGTTCAGCCTGTAGTACAGATCCCGGCGAAATGCACCGGCTTCAACTTTCTGCACAAGATCCTGGTTAGTTGCGGCAATTATCCGCACATCAGCTTTGCAGGTATGGTTGCTCCCTATGGGTTCAAAACTTTTGTCTTCCAGCACACGCAGCAGTTTACTTTGCAGATTGAGGGACATGTCGCCGATCTCATCCAAAAACAGTGTTCCGCCGTCGGCAATGGCCAATTTTCCAGGCTTGCCGCCTTTTTGGGCCCCGGTAAAGGCCCCGGTGGCATACCCGAAGAACTCAGATTCCAACAAGTGTTCCGGTATGGCCGCACAATTTACCTTTACAAAGGGTCTGTTCCTTCTGGGGCTGGCGTTATGAATTGCCTCGGCAAAAAGTTCCTTGCCCGTACCGCTCTCCCCGCTGAGCATTACAGTGGAAGTTCCTCTCGCGACCATCGCGGCTTCCTGTTTCAACCTGCGCATTTCTTTATTGATTGTCACTATCCGGTCAAAAGTAATGGCGGTTTGAGCCTTGCCGGCTTTCTCCTTATAATAACTTAACTCCTGATTCATTTGTTCCAATCGCTCGGCAACCTCTTTGATCTCTTCCAGCTGCTGGTAGACAATTTTCCCGACAGCGCCAATAATCCTGCCATGTCTCACGATTGGCATCCGCGATACGACATAGGGACGGCCGGAGATAACCTGAATCTCGTTGGTTTCTGCCATGCCTGTTTTTAAGACTCTGGGCAGCCTGGTATTTTCAATGACTTGGTCAACGGGCTTGTTAATCAGGTCAGGCTCCCTCCTGCCGAAAAATTTACACGCCGCTTCATTCACTAAGGATATTCTCCCCTGGTCATCCACTACAATGATCGCCTCATAGGCAATGTTGGTAACAGTCAGCAATGTCTCATAGAGGCGTTTGGTGGCCTCCAATTCTGAGGCCACATGATCGAGGTCCGTTAAAGCCTGGAAAATGATAATTGCTCCCGCCGTGCCATGTTCCTTCCGGATAGGGCTGATATTACATAAAGTCTTGATGCCGTTTAAGCGCTCTTTGACCCCGATAAATGAACAAGCTGCTTGAATTACTGAAGATAAGTCAATACCGGGAAAAACAGAGTTAAATGAACACCCCTGCAGGTCTTCCTGTCTAAGATTCAATATTTTTTCTCCCGAGTTGTTAACATACCGGATCCGGCAATTTTTATCTACCACAATAACGCCGTTATGCATGGCGTTGTAAACCGTGTTGAGTTGAGTCGCCAACTGCTCGGCCTCTTTGAACAGGGCCATGATCATATCAACCTTGGAAAAAATGCCGGCTAACTTGCCTTGCGCATCAACAACAATCCCCGTACCTACCGGACTGTTCTTGACCAGCCTTTCAATCTCAGGATAAGTCGTATCCGTACTAACCGTAACCACCTGGCTGTTAAAGTGGTTCTCCAAGGGTTCATTTCTGTCTATACCGGCTAAATAGGCGTCCATCAAGTTGGCCTTGGTGAAAATTCCCACCAGGCTGCCTTCGGCGTCCACCACCGGAAGTCCATCCAGTTTGGTTTTTCTCAACAGCTGGGTACAGTGCTCCAGGGTATCATAAGGATGTAAGAGGGGTACATCGCGTGTCATCAGGTCACCCATA
>JAJYNB010000246.1 GCA_021786555.1 Bacillota bacterium
AGGAGCCATAGCGGGACTGGTACAAGATAAGAGATATACCGGAGCAAGAGCAGGAAACCGGTCAGCCACAGCAGTAAGCGCAGCAGCCTGAATCCTTCCCGTTGCGGCGGGAGTGGCTCCTTGCTTTCGTTTTCCTCCCGCTTGGGTGCCTGGTTGATGAAGAAACCGCGCTCTTCCATGAACCTGAGGTGTTTGGCAGTGCCAGGAACGTTTTCAGCAAGAAAGACAAGTATCGAGAGGAAAAACAGAAGCACCGCCAATACCAGCGGGATAGCTCTTGCCCGGGGGTTATAGTTCAAACCAACTAAAAAGAAAACTACAGCCATTAGCGCAAGGGCCAGAGTGAACCAGCCATTTCCCTTAAGCCGCTTCATGCTCTGTTCCCACCTTTCTCCGGCGCCGTCTTCTGGCGAAAGGAGTAACAAGGGTCAGGACTGTCACCAGGAAAATTGTCAAAGAAATGGGCCGGGTAAAGAAACCCTGGATACCCATGCTGGTCAGGGTCTGGTGGAAGCTTTGCTGCGCCATGGCACCTAGCACCAGGGAAATGACCAGCGGCACACGGCTAAAGCCGAAACGGTTCATAAAATACCCAATCACCCCAAACACCAAGGCCAGAACTACGTCGTCCCAATCGCCTTGAGTGGCATAAGCACCCATTAAAGCAAGGGCAAAAATTGTAGGAGCAACCAAGTTTACCGGTAAAGCGGTCAGCCGGGCAAGGTATTTTGCTCCAGCCAGTCCAAGAATACCAGCCAGGACGTTACTGGCTACCAGGGCGAAGACGATGACATAGATCAGATGTGGGTTGTCAAGCATCAGCCTGGGGCCCGGCTGCAGCCCGTGTAAAATCATGGCCCCCAGCAGAATGGCGGTTTCAACGCTGCCAGGAATTCCAAATAGGATGGTTGGCACCAGGGCGCCGCCGTCCTTGGCGGTGTCGGAAGCCTGGGGAGCAATGACGCCCCGCACATCCCCCTGGCCGAAACGGGGGTCCTTGCGGGTGGTCTGGACCGCATGTCCGTAGGCCAGGAAATTTGAAACGGAGCCTCCTACCCCTGGGATCAGGCCGATAATCACCCCAATAATTGAACAGCGGACAAACAGCCAGAAGTGCTCAAAGGTGGCTTTAATCCCTTCCCATACTCCTTCCCCAGTATCAGCAACCTCGCCGCCGCTGCTGAGGTCTTTTCCCTTTATCATCATTTCCAGGGACTCGGAAATGGCAAACAGCCCAATTAGGGCAGGCACTATCTTGATGCCGTCATAAAGGTAATCAATGCCAAAAGTATACCGCACCGAGCCGGTTACCGGGTCATAGCCGATTGTTGACAGCAGCAAGCCAAAAACTCCTGCTGTCAAACCCTTCCAGATGGAACCCATGGAGACCACGGCGATGACCGAAATCCCCATGAAGGCCATCATAAAAAACTCGGGGTAGGAAAAAGCCAGGACCACAGGCCTGCCCAAGGGTATCAGCACAGTCAAGACCAGCACTCCGAACAAAGCACCCATGATGGATGAGCTGGCGCTGGCCCCCAGGGCATAACCTGCCTTGCCTTGCTGGGTAAGGGGAAAGCCGTCAAAGGTAGTAGCGGCATTTTGCGGTGTGCCTGGGGTGTTGATTAAAATGGCGCTGATGGAGCCGCCAAAGGGCACCGCCCCCATGGCTCCAATCAGCATAGCCATGGCCTGGTTATTAGGCATGCCGAAAGTAACCGGGGTTAGCAGGGCCAGAGCCTGAGCTCCTCCTAAGCCAGGGATAAAACCAAACACTATGCCCAGGAGTGTGCCCAAAACCATGAACAGAGGACTCGGCCAGGCAAGAAAATCCTGTAAACCGTGGATAACGTCAGTCATTTCACCACCCCTTCCCAGAGGTTTAGTGGGACTGCCCAGAAACCAAGATTCTCTATTTTTGGTTTTGAGCCACCAGGTCCTTGTACTTGGCAAAAGTAGTTAATGAATCCTGCATAATTTTGGCGGCTTCATCCGTAGATGCGGGATGAACAGGCGAGCCCGCTTTCTGCATCTTGTCCTTAAACTCAGGGTCCGCCACCGCTTTTTGGAAAGCCTGCTGCAGAATTTTAGCTACATCAGCCGGGATTCCCGGCGTGCCGCCCACCAGATAGTCCATCTTGACAGCATTTAACAATGGTTCATAGCCTGCTTCCTTGATGGTGGGAACATCCGGTAGATCAGCGTAGCGTTCAGGTGCAAATACCACCACTGGGTTAAGCTGTTTGGAATCCACAATAAATTTCTTCAAACTGGGGTACGGGTACTGGACATAGTCCACATCACCGCGGATTGCCGCCATGATAGCCTCAGTACTGCCGGGGTGGGTGATATATTTAGCCTTTATCCCCATCTCCTGAAAAGCAATCAGAGAACCCAGCCCGGCGGTGGAGGAAAGACCAACCACTCCAACCTTGACATCACTGGCTTTCTGCATGTCCTGGATGCTCTTGAACTTTGATTTGGGCGAGAGCGCGCCGACATAAACCGTATCCGTTATCCTGCCGATCCAGGTCATTTTGGTCAGGTCGTAATCGGCTCCCATTATTTGATTTACCGCATTGCCCGGTACATTGAAAATGCCGATAGTGTAGCCGTCAGGTTTGGCGCGGTTGATTTCTCCGATGCCAATGTTCCATTCTCCGCCTGGAACGTTTTTAACAATCACGTTCACCTGCTTGGGCAAGTACTTAGGCAGGTATTGCACCAACAAGCGCGAATAGGTGTCGAACCCGCCGCCCGGGGATACAGGCACTATAAAGGTAATGTCCTTGTTGGGAAAATCAGTGGCGGGGCTGTTTGTACCGCTTCCCGTTCCCTGGCTGCCGCAGCCTGCCAGCAGGAGCAAGGCGAGGGTTAATACTGCCACAACCGCCGTAACCCCTTTTGACCACCTAATCTTGTAGACCATTAAACTCCCCTCCTTCAACATTTTTCACAGGTAGTTGCATAGGATTTTAGAGTGATACGAATAACGAACATAACAAAGCTGGGTTATGCTTTGTCCATCCCCCTTTGCTTAAGATTTGTTCTTCTCTGGAGCAAATACCGTACCAATAAACTCGCGCAATGACTTCAACAGCCTAATCTTGTTGGCGAGTGTCCGTTTCGCAAGGTTAAACAGTTGGGGCTTGTGGTATGGGGCTTTTAACCTGGCGCAAGCAAGGGGTTGTCAAACCGTTCTTGAAACGTTTATGTTCCAGAAGCGAAAATCTCCTATTCCCGCCGCTATTGGAGGGATTATGCTTCCCGCTGCAGAACTAAGAATTGAGAGGACATTCTGGGAGGGATTGTGAAGTGTCGTTGGAGCTCATCTCTGTTAATAAGTCATTTGGATCCAAGCGGGTTGTGGACGATCTGAACCTCACCATACCCAAAGGCGCGGTTTTTGGTTTTTTGGGTCCGAATGGCGCCGGCAAGACCACAACTATGCGTATGATATTGGATATTATCAGACCGGATAGCGGTCACATCACCTGGCAGGGAGAAAGCGTCAGTTTGGCGACCGCCCACGTCTTCGGTTATCTGCCGGAGGAACGGGGTTTGTATCCAAAGATGGTGGTGGCGGATCAGCTGCGCTTTTTCGCCCGCCTGCGCGGACTGTCAACTGCCGCTGCGGATAAACAAATAAACTATTGGGCTGAACGCTTCCAGTTGGGGGAACTCCTGAAAAAGAAAGCAAATGAACTATCGAAGGGGAACCAGCAAAAAATCCAGTTTACCCTGGCAATTTTGCACAGCCCTGAACTTCTGATCTTGGACGAACCTTTTTCCGGTCTTGACCCAGT
>JAJYNB010000172.1 GCA_021786555.1 Bacillota bacterium
TAAAACTTTCAGAGGAATATGGGGTGGGAATCAACACCCACCTGGCAGAAACCAAGGTAGAAGTGGATGATATCACCAGGCAATACGGCAAGTCCCCCATCAGGCTGATGGAGGAGGTTGGCTTGTTTACGCGCCCGGTGGTGGCTGCCCACTGTGTACATGTGGACGAGGAGGAAATCGGTCTTCTTGCCAAGTACGAAGTTGGGGTAATTCATAACCCCGAGAGCAACATGAAGCTGGCCAGCGGGGTGAGCCCGGTAAATAGAATGCTGGAGGCGGGGGTGACGGTAGGTATCGGCACCGACAGCGCCTGTTCCAACAACAACCTGGATCTGTTCGGGGAAATCCGCAGCGCGGCTTTTTTGCAGAAAGTTAGTTTCGGCAGCACCGCACTGCCGGCCTATCAGGCGCTGGAGATGGCCACGGTGAAGGGAGCAAAGGCTTTGGGCCTGGACAATCTGGGCCAGTTGAAGCCAGGATTTAAAGCGGATGTTATACTGCTGAACATGCACCAGCCGCACCTTTATCCCAGGCATGACGTGGTGGCCCACCTGGTCTATGCAGCCCATGGTTCCGATGTGCAGACAGTAATTATAGACGGTAAAGTGGTAATGGAGAACCGCCGGGTTTTAACTATGGACAGCGAAAAAATCATGTCGGAGGTTCAGAACAGGGCAGTAGAGATTAAGCAGAGGCTGGCCGCCGGCACAGAACAGTCTTGATCAGCATTGGCGATGAGAAAAAATAAGTCTGACGCAAAGGAGCTGGCAGCAGCTCCTTTTTATATTAAAAGTCCGCCCCTGCTCATAGGCTTGTAGCAGGGGGGAGAGCTTATGGACTTGACGGGGACCAAGTATACCTATACAGACTTGTGCAGTGATTTGTCCCAACTGCAGGAAAAACAGCCGGAAGTAGAGGTAATCAGCATAGGCCGTTCGGTGGAGGGAAGGAATCTCTTTGCTGTCCGCCTGGGCTCGGGGCCTAGACGGATTCACTACACTGCTGGTATGCACGCCAACGAGTGGATTACGACCCCGCTCCTGGTGAGGTTTTGTCAGGATTTTTCTGCATGTCTGGAGGATAAACAACCCCTGGCAGGTTGGGACCCTGAGGAGCTAAGCAGTTGCAGTTCTATCTGGATTACTCCCTGTATGAACCCCGACGGAGCCGAATTGGTGCAGCTGGGGATTGATGCAGGCAACAAGTTCTATGCTCAGGTGAAAAACATTAATCGGAGCTCCGAAGATTTCCGGCACTGGAAAGCAAACATCCGCGGCGTGGATTTGAACCATCAGTTTGAGGCTGGATGGTCAACCCAGGCAAATATGTCACCCAAAAAGCCGTCTCCCCGGGACCACGCTGGGCCAGGGCCGCTGTCAGAGCCTGAATCTCAGGCGCTGGCTTCTTTCACCATGGGGCAGGACTTTGCCATGGTTGCAGCGTTTCACAGCCAGGGAGAAGTAATCTACTGGGGATACAGAGGGATGGAACCTGCAGAGTCGATGCCATTGGCCACAAAGATGGCCCGACTGACAGGGTACCGGCCGGTGCGCTATGCCGGGACGCACGCGGGGTACAAGGACTGGTTCATTCAGAACTGGCGCCGGCCTGGGTTTACGGTGGAAGTGGGCAGGGGAAAAAATCCACTGCGGCTCAGTACCCTGCCAGATATCTATCGCAAAATTTCGGGGCTTCTTGTCTGGTGCGCCGCTGGCTCGTAAGTACACGGCATGGGAGTCTGAATTCTGAATACCTGAATAGTAACGAAATATGTACGAAAAGCCAGGGAGATAGAGTAAAACCATCTTCTGTGCCGCAGCCTGTTAAGTAAACATATCCGCCAACTCGCTGCAGACAGCATCCATATCCCAGGCGGCGGGATCCAACAGGTACTGTAAAGAGAGCCCGTCAATAGCAGCCAGCAATATGGCGGCTTTTGCGTCCCTTTTGGCCCCGTTTAGTTCCAGTTTCAGTTTGTCGATCATCGTGGCAATGTCGTCCCGCCAATTCTGATATTTGATCCTGAATTTATCCTTAAAAATTTCATTTTCCAACAAGGCTTGTTCCACAATGTAGTAATTGATCTTCATCAGGAAGTCATATTTCAGCAAGCTGTTGAAAGCAAGCAGGAACATCTCCTTGGTCACCTGACCGTTACTTTCCTGAATTACGTTGGCGATCAGATCGGTTATTTCATTAGTACTGATGTCAAGAATATCATAAAGCAGGTCGTCCTTAGACTTGTAATAGTAGAATAAGGTTCCCTTGCTTATTCCGGCAGCTGCCGCTATGTCGGCAAGGGTTGCCTGGTGTATCCCCTTTTCGGAAAAAAGCCTGATCGAACTTTCAAGGATTTTTTTCTTGTTCTCCTGCAAAACTATTCCCCCTATTCCTTTAACCAATTAATTATTATCCCAGCCGGGAACAAAAAGCAAACAGTTTAAAAAAAATCTGAGTATTCTGAACTTTGTCTATTGACGAGAACGGGAAGTCGATATATGATTGCCTTAAAGAATCGGTCGGCTGGCTGACCGATTAGAGTTTAACAGATTTTACTTTAATTGTAAAGGAGGAAAAAGTGTGGACAAGAAAAATATCGTGGTGCTCGGCGGAGCCGGTGATATGGGCAGCCGGGTGGTCAAAGAGCTGCAAAAAAGCGGCCAGGTCCATGTAACGGTGGCGGATTTCAGGGTGGACCGGGCCCAGCGACTGGCCCAGGAACTGGGCGGGGACATTGCGGTGAAATTCGTCGACGCCAATTCGCGGGAATCCCTCCTGGATGCGCTTTCCGGCGCCTTCGCAACGGTAAACTGCATCGGTCCTTTTTACAAATACGCTTTCAGCATCGCCAGCACAGCCATTGAAGCAGGTGTAAATTACATAGACATCTGTGATGACGATGATGCGACAGTTGCGCTCCTCTCCCTGGACGGGCTGGCCCGGAGGAAAAACGTCGGCCTGCTCATCGGCATAGGCTGGACCCCGGGGATCAGCAACCTGCTGGCTCTGCACGGCGTGAAGCAGATGGATACGGCGGAGGATGTGGAAATGACCTGGGTGGGGAGCGCCTCCGACAGCGAGGGCTTGGCCGTGATCAAACACGTTTTTCACGCCGTTACCCGCAACACGCCTATGTTCGAGAATTCCCGCTGGGTCGATGTACCCGCTTTGAGCGGTGTGAAAGCAATCAGCTTCCCGGAACCCTTTGGCACTGTGGCGGCCTATTACTGCGGCCATCCGGAGCCGGTCACTTTTCCCAGGTTTGTGGACGGGTTAAAGAATGTTGCCCTCAGGGGCTACCTGGTGCCAAAAGAATTGAATCAATTGACCAAGAGCATGATTGCCATGGACATGCTCAACAGCACGCAAAAGATGGACGCTCTGGCCGAAATGATGCAAACCTTCCTGCCTGCCCTGAGCAACCTTGGTGATACGGCAGCTCCGCCCCTCTCGGGCATCAGGGTTGATGTAAGCGGCCTGAAAGACGGCAAACCTGTGACCAAGAGTTATTGTGCCATTGACAGCATGGACCGCCTTACCGGGATTCCGCCTGCGGTAGCAGCTCTGCTCCTGGCTGAAGGCAAGATTGCAGTTCCTCCCGGGGTTTACGCGCCTGAAGGATGTCTGGAACCGGCGGTATTTTTCGCTGAACTGGCTAAAAGAAACATTGAGATTGAAGAACTCGAGCCGGAAAGCAAGTGAACTCGTTTAGCTTCCGCTAAACATCGGGTCTTCGGTGGGGGACTCTACCCCCACCGAAGCAGAATACGGCGTAACCACTCCCACTTATAGAA